>NZ_BSQE01000016.1:0-189944 GCF_030268185.1 Pseudomonas sp. NBRC 100443 | reverse complement strand
CGGTTGCAGACACCGGCTTATTCATTGTCGTATGCTTTTTCATGGACTCACCCTCACTGTCGGTGGCTTCTTAGACCGCCACCGTGGCGCCTCGACGCCTCGGTGAGGGTGAGTCCATCCAATTACGAAGAGCATCCTGGCGCGGCCCGGTGGCTTTCGTGCCTTGGGTTGGCTCCGTTCCCTCTCCCCAGCCCTCTCCCTGAAGGGAGAGGGGGCCGTTCGGTGCGAATTGGGAGTCAGCCTTCAGCCGGATGCATCAGGACTACTGCGGACTACCTCTTGGCAGAGGACAGTCCCCTCTCCCTTCAGGGAGAGGGTTAGGGAGAGGGGCTCTTGGCTCTGTGCTCTTGACCCTCAACCAACACCTCCCTCCAGACCTAAGACCTAGAACAACGGCAACGTATAGCTCACGATCAACCGGTTCTCGTCCTGGTCCCGCTGCGTCGCCGTGCCCGAGCCGCTGACCGGCAGGCCGCTGCGCATGGTGGCGTTCTTCCAGGCCAGGCCCAGGCCCTTGAAGGTGCCTTCGGGGACCACGTAGCCCAGAGCGATGTCGCGCTCCCACTCGCCCTGGTCGCCGCGGCCGGTCTTGATGTCGTCGGCGTTGAGGTAGAGCACGCTGAAGGTCAGGCCCGGCACGCCGAGCTTGGCGAAGTCGTAGGCGTAGCGGCCGATCCAGGTGCGCTCGCCGGCGTGGTTGAACTTCAGCAGCTGGGCGTCGGTGTGCAGGTAGGTGCTGGTGCCTTCGCCGTCGCCGCGGTTCAGGTAGGGGAAGTCGCTGTCGCCGGTGAGTACCTGGTAGCCGGCGCCGATGCTGTGGCCGGCGAGGCTGTAGGTGAGCAGGCCGCTGTAGACGTTGTTGTCCACCTCGCCCTTGGTCACGCCGCTGCCGTAGTAACCGCTGCTGACGTAGCCGTCGGCGCGGCCGGAGGCGCTGCCGTTCTTGCCGTCGGAATCGCTGATGAACACCCGCAGGTCGGTCTTCAGGGTGCCCGGGCCGACCGCCCAGTTGTGCGTCAGGCCGAGGAAGTGCTGCTGGTAGAAGTCGGTCAGCTGGCCGTAGTAGTACTGCAGCGTCAGGTCCTTGGTGGCCTTGTAGTCGCCGCCGGCGAAGTAGAACTTGTTGCTGTCGCGGGAGCTGGCGCTGCTGCCGTTGGCGCCGGCGATGGACATGCTGCGCCAGTCGGTGGAGTTGCGGCCCTTGGTATGGGTCAGCTGGCCGCCGATCAGCGTCAGGTCCTTGAACTCGTTGGAGGTGACCTGGCCGCCCTCGTAGGTCATCGGCAGCAGGCGCGCGTCGTTGTAGACCACCACCGGCAGCTTGGGCTGCAGGGTGCCGTAGCGGAACTCGGTCTTCGACACCCTGGCCTTGGCGGTCAGGCCCAGGCTGCTGAACTCGTCCACCGCGCTGCCGTCGCTTTCCAGCGGGAAGATGGTGCCGGGCTGGCGGTCGATGCCGCTCTTGCCGGACTTGCCGCCGCCGTCCAGGCGCAGGCCGAGCAGGCCCAGGGCGTCGACGCCGAAGCCGACGGTGCCCTCGGTGAAGCCGGAGGCGTAGTTGAGCATGAAGCCCTGGCCCCATTCCTCCTGCTTGCTCGGCGAGGCGGAGCCGTTGCGGTTGTCGGTGTTGATGTAGAAGTTGCGCAGGCCGAGGCTGGCCTTGCTGTCTTCGATGAACCCGCCGGCGCTGGCCTGCTGGGCGAGGACGCCCGCGGCGATCGCCAGGGCGAGGGTGGATCGCTTCATTGTCATGCTCCTTGGTCCGTTCTTTTTCTATGTATGTGGCCGGGGTGGCGCCGTCCGCGCCGGCCAGGGTAGCCGCGGCTGGCGTCCATCGCTATATGTTTTTGTATATAGCGATAGGCGCAAGACGTGATTGCCGTGACGATGACGCGGTCAGGCAACGGCTAGGGTCGGTCGCTGGACGCGGTGCATAAGGCCAAATTCTGACTTTCCAGTCAATGGCCGCGATGCCGCACCTTGGCGGCGGAGCGCTAGGCGACCGCCACCAGGCTCAGCAGGCGTCCGTCGAACAGCGCGTACTGCGCCTCCAGCTCGCGGCCGTGGTGCCATTCCGCGGACAGGTCGCAGAGCAGGCGCAGGCGCGCGCGGCCTTCGGCGTCCCAGGCCAGCAGTTCGGCGTCTTCGAAGTAGAAGCGCCGGCCCACCAGGGGGTAGAGGGCCTTGAACAGGCTTTCCTTGAGCGAGAAGGTCAGGGTCACGCCCAGGCCGACCTGCTCCGGCGCCAGGCGTTCGCGCTCGGCGGGGGTGAGGACTTCCTCCAGCAGGCGGCTGGCGCGGGCATCGTCCAGCAGCGTCTCGACGTCCAGGCCGAGGCTGCGCCAGGCGTCGCGGCGGGCCACCACGGCGGCGGCCCAGTCGTTGCCATGGGTGATGGAGCCGACCAGCCCGCCCGGCCAGATCGGCGCGCGGTCCGGCGCCAGGCCCGGCGCCTGCGGCAGGCCGGTCAGGCGCTGGATGCCGGCGCGGGCGCACAGGCGCCCGGCGAGGAACTCGGCACGGCGCTTGGCCACCGCGCGGCCGATGTTCGGCGGCAGGTCCACGCCGTGGCGGCCGAAGGCCTGGGCGTCGAGCTTCTGCGGCTGGAAGCGGCAGCTGTGGAGCAGGGCGCCGGGCAGCGCCTGGGGCAGCGGCCAGTGCGCCTGGGGCGGGGTGAGGAAGTCGTCGGTGTCGGGCATGGCGGGGATTCTGCCCGGCCGCCGGACGCGGTGCCAGTGGATTCGCGTGGCGAGTGACCGCCCAGTCGCGTCCGGGCGGTCACGCAGCGTTTACATTCGCTTGCAAAGGCTTACCGAAGCGCTACGGATCGGCGGCGGGGGAATTTGCCACACTGCGCCTCGCGTTCCTTTGCCGGAACGCAGGTGAGGTTGTTGTCGGAGCCGCGTGCTCCGGCTTTTTCACAGATCGTGGCGGGAGCCCCTTTTCGGGCTCCCGTTTTTTTTGCCCGGCCAAGCGCCAACACCCCCGTAGGATGGGTTGAGCGAAGCGATACCCATCGCCCTTCAGTCGGCCTTCTGCTGGAAGATGTCCTTGAGGAAGGCCTGCAGGTCGGCCCAGGACTTCTGGTCGGCGGTCTTGTCGTAGCCCACGTCCAGGCCGTGGCCCTTGTGCTTGTCGGCGTCGGGGTTGGTGAAGCTGTGCTTGGCGTTGGGCTGGACGACGAACCTGTAGTCCACCTTGGCGGCGTCCATCTCCTGCTTGAAGGCGGCCACGCTGTCGGCCGGCACCAGGGTGTCGGCGCCGCCGTGCTCCACCAGTACCTTGGCAGTGACCGCGCCCGGCTGCGCCGGGGTGGCGGTGGCCAGCACCCCGTGGAAGCTGGCCACGCCCAGCAGCGGCAGGCCCTGGCGGGCCATGTCCAGCACCACCTTGCCGCCGAAGCAGTAGCCGATGGCGGCGATCTTGGTCGGGTCGGTCTGCGGCTGTTTCTTCAGCAGGTCCAGGCCGGCCTGGAAGCGTGCCTTGGCGGCGTCGGCGTTCTTCAATGCCTCCTGCATGAAGGCCTGGGCCTGCTCGGGGTGCTCGGCCACCTTGCCCTCGCCGTACATGTCGATGGACAGCGCCGCGTAGCCCAGCGCCGCGAGGTCGCGGGCGCGGCGCTTGGCGTAGTCGTTCAGGCCCCACCATTCGTGGACCACGATGATCCCCGGGCGGATGCCGGCCTGGGCGTCGTCGTAGGCGAAGTAGCCGACCAGCTTGGTGCCGTCGGTGGCCTGGTAGGGGATTTCCTGGGTCTTGACCTCCGCCTGGGCGGCGAAGCCCAGGCCGAGCAGCAGGGTGGCGAGCAGGCGCATGGGCGTTTTCTCCAGAGGGTGGACTGAAAAAGATAGCCGGTTGTGCGGCGGAGGTCGGATTTTGCCGGCGCAACCGCTCAAGCCCGCGGCATGGCGTGAAAGCCGCGGCGCCATCGGCTACCCTTGCCGGGCCAGTCAGCCGTGCGGGACCCACAACGGATGTTCGACCTCAGTACCTGGAACCTCACCCTTCCCGAAGGCCGCCCGGCCAGGACCATTTCCACCCCGGCGCTGCAGCGCGACTACCAGAGCCCGTATTTCCACCGCAGCGCCGACGGCGTGGAGTTCTGGGTGCCGGTGAACGGCAGCCACACGCGCAACAGCGAGTTCCCGCGCACCGAACTGCGCGAGACGCGCAGCGACGGCTCGCCCTACACCTGGCGCTATCCCAACGTCGACAGCCTGCTGCGCGCCACCCTGCACGTGGACGCGGTGCCCTCCATGCGGCGCATGGTGATCGGCCAGATCCACAGCGACGGCGCCGGCAGCGGGGACGCCGCGCCGCTGCTGAAGCTGGTCTACCAGCTGCGCCTGGACCAGGGCCGGGTGCTGGCGCAGATCCGCGAGCGCCCGGGCGATGCCACCGCCATCACCTACACGGTGCTGGACGGCATCCCCCTGGGGCGGGAGTTCGACTACCGCATCGGCGTGTCGCGCACGGGCGTGCTGAGCATCGAGGTCAACGACCAGCGCCTGGTCCGCCAGCTCGACCCGCAGTGGGCGCGCCAGGGCCTGTACTTCAAGGCGGGGCTGTACCTGCAGGATAATCGCGGCCCCGCCAGCGAAGGCGGGCGGGCGACCTTCAGCGCCCTGTCGATCATGCACCGTTGAGGAACTGCCCCATGCTGCCTTCCCGAATCCTCCCGGCCCTGCTGCTCGCCGCCGGCCTGTCCCAGGCCCCGGGCGCCGTGGCCGACGAGTTCTCCGCCTGCCTTGCGCGCCTGCAACCGCAGGCCGCCGCCAAGGGCGTGAGCGCCGCGGCCTACCAGCGCTACACCGGCGGCCTTGCGGCCGACCTCAGCGTGCTGGACCTGCTCAATGCCCAGCCGGAATTCGTCACCCCGCTGTGGGACTACCTGGCCGGGCTGGTGGACGAACAGCGCGTCGCCGACGGCAAGGCCATGCTGGCGCAGCACGCCGAACTGTTCGAGCGCGTCGCCCGCCAGTACCGGGTGGACAAGTACACGGTGGCGGCGGTGTGGGGCGTGGAGAGCGACTTCGGCCGCATCACCGGTAAGCGCCCGCTGCTGGTCTCGCTGGGCACGCTGTCGTGCTACGGGCGGCGCCAGGCGTTCTTCCAGGGCGAGTTCTTCGCCACCCTCAAGCTGCTGCAGCAGGGCGACCTGCGCGATCCGGCCATCACCGGCTCCTGGGCCGGCGCCTTCGGCCAGACGCAGTTCATGCCCAGCACCTACGCGCGCATCGCCGAGGACTTCGACGGCGACGGCCACCGCGACCTGGTGGGCAGCGTGCCCGATGCCCTGGCCTCCACCGCCAACTACCTGCGCAAGGCCGGCTGGGTGCCGGGCGCGGCCTGGGGCTACGAGGTGAAGCTGCCGGCGAACTTCGCCGAGTCCCAGGCCGGGCGCACCAAGCGGCGCACGGTGGCGGACTGGCAGGCCCAGGGCGTGAAGCGCATCGACGGCGGGCCGCTGCCGGCCGGCGACGCCCGCGCCGCCATCCTGCTGCCCACCGGCAAGGCCGGCCCGGCCTTCCTGGTGCTGCGCAACTACGACGCCATCTATTCGTACAACGCGGCGGAAAGCTACGCCCTGGCCATCGCCCTGCTGTCCGACCGCCTGCGCGGCGAGCCGGGCCTGCGCACCCCCTGGCCGACCGACGACCCCGGCCTGAGCCGCGCCCAGCGCAAGGAGCTGCAGCGACTGCTGCTGGCCCGCGGCCACGCCATCGGCGAGCCGGACGGGCTGATCGGCGACAACACCCGCCGTGCCATCCAGGCCGAGCAGCAGCGCCTGGGCCTGCAACCGGCCGATGGCCGCGCCGGGCAGAAGATCCTCAAGGCCCTGCAGGCCACGCATTGAACCGTAGGGCGAATAACCGTTCGCGGTTATCCGCCGATACACCGAGGCCATGGCCAACGCCCAGGTCAACCCCGGAGCCGCCGGGAATCAAGGTCAAACGGCGGATAACGCCGTAGGCGTTATGCGCCCTACGGGTTGCCCCGTGTCGCCGTAGGATGGTGTTGAGCGAAGCGATACCCATCATCGCGGCCATAGGGGTTCGCAAGGCTCAACCCATCCCACGGGGCCAAGGCACCGCGAGCCTTCCGTTCAGGCCAGGTTCAGCGGCGCGTCAGGTAGCGTTCAGTGGCCGCCCCTTAACCTGCACTCCGTCAACCCCTTACCCACATCCTTGACGGAGAAACGCCATGAACCTGCTGCAGAAGCTCATCCTCGCCACCGCCATTCTCGGCGCCTCGGTCGGCGTCGCCCAGGCCTCGGAAAACTTCGCCGGCCTGACCTGGGGCGAAACCAGCAACAACATCCAGAAATCCCACGCGCTGAACCGCAATCTCAACGACCCGAAACTCGACAGCGTGATCGACAACAGCAGCACCTGGGGCGTGCGCGCCGGCCAGCAGAACGACACCGGCCGCTACTACGCCACCTACGAGAACACCTCCGACACCCACCGCGGCCTGAAGCTGCGCCAGCAGAACCTGCTCGGCAGCTACGACGCCTTCCTGCCGCTCAACGACCAGGGCACCAAGCTGTTCGGCGGCGGCACCCTGGGCCTGACCAAGCTGGAACAGGACTCCCGCGGCTACAGCCGTGACAGCGACATCGGCTACGCCATCGGCGCCCAGGCCGGTATCCTCCAGGACATCGGCCGGAACGCCTCGCTGGAAGGCGGCTATCGTTACCTGCGTACCAACGCCAGCACGGAAATGAGCCCGCACGGCGGCGACAAGGTCGGCTCGCTGGACCTGCACAGCAGCGCGCAGCTCTACCTGGGCGCCAACTACCGGTTCTGACTGGCAGGGGGCCGGGCTCGCGGCCCGGCCCCGCATAAGGAGGAAGTCCCATGAAACTACTGGTGGTGGAGGACGAGGCGCTGTTGCGTCATCACCTGTACACCCGCCTCGGCGAACAGGGCCACGTGGTCGACGCCGTGGGCAACGCCGAAGAGGCCCTGTACCGGGCCCACGAATACCATCACGACCTGGCGATCATCGACCTCGGCCTGCCGGGCATGAGCGGCCTGGACCTGATCCGTGAGTTCCGCAGCCAGGGCAAGGCCTTCCCGATCCTCATCCTCACCGCCCGTGGCAACTGGCAGGACAAGGTCGAAGGCCTGGCCGCCGGCGCCGACGACTACGTGGTCAAGCCGTTCCAGTTCGAGGAGCTGGAGGCGCGCCTGAACGCCCTGCTGCGCCGTTCCAGCGGCTTCGTCCAGGCCACCATCGAGGCCGGCCCGCTGCTGCTCGACCTGAACCGCAAGCAGGCCACGGTGGCCGGCGAGACCCTGGGCCTGACCGCCTTCGAGTACCGCATCCTCGAATACCTCATGCGCCACCACCAGCAGGTGGTGAGCAAGGAGCGGCTGATCGAGCAGCTCTACCCGGACGACGACGAGCGCGACCCCAACGTCATCGAGGTGCTGGTCGGCCGCCTGCGGCGCAAGCTGGAGTCGCACGAGGGCTTCCGCCCGATCGACACCGTGCGCGGCCAGGGCTACCTGTTCACCGAGCGTTGCCGCTGATGCGCTCGCTGCGCCTGCGCCTGATGCTGGGGGCCGCGGCCCTGGCGATCCTCTTCATGCTGGCCCTGCTGCCGGCGTTGCAGCGGGCGTTCAGCATCGCCCTGGTGAACGCCATCCAGCAGCGCCTCGCTTCGGACGTTGCCACCCTGGTGTCGTCCGCGCGCATCGACGGCGACCGCCTGAGCATGCCCGAGCACCTGGCGGTGGAGGACTTCAACCTGCCGGAGTCCAAGCTGCTGGGCTACATCTACGACCGCGAAGGGCGGATGGTCTGGCGCTCCACCTCGACCCAGGACGAGAGCGTGCAGTACGTGCCGCTCTACGACGGCGAGCCCGACGTGTTCACCCGCGCCCGCGACGACCACGGCAACGAATTCTTCGTCTACGACGTGGAGATCGACCTGGTGGGCGGAAAGCAGGCCGCCTACAGCATCGTCACCATGCAACCGGTGAGCGCCTTCCGCGAGTTGGTGCACGGCTTCCGCGAGCAGTTGTACATCTGGCTCGGCGGCGCGCTGCTGTTGTTGCTCGGGCTGCTCTGGCTGGGCCTGGGCTGGGGCTTCCGCTCCATGCGCGGAATACGCGAGGAGCTGGACCAGATCGAGGCTGGCGAGCGCGAACGCCTGAGCGACGAACACCCCAGCGAGATGCTGCGCCTGACCGATTCGCTGAACCGCCTGCTGGACGGCGAGCGCAGCCAGCGCGAGCGTTACCGCAACTCCCTGGCGGACCTGGCGCACAGCCTGAAGACGCCGCTGGCGGTGCTGCAGGGGGTGAGCGAAAACCTCGCCGACGAGCCGCGCAACCGCGAGCAGGTGCAGGTGCTGCAGAGCCAGATCGAGCGCATGAGCCAGCAGATCGGCTACCAGTTGCAGCGCGCCAGCCTGCGCAAGAGCGGCCTGGTGCGCCACCGCGTGCAGCTCGGCCCGCTGCTGGACACCCTGGCCGGCGCGCTGGACAAGGTCTACCGCGACAAGCGGGTGATCCTCGAACGCGACTTCCCCGAGCACCTGAGCCTGCCGCTGGAGCAGGGCGCGCTGCTGGAACTGCTCGGCAACCTGCTGGAGAACGCCTACCGCCTGTGCCTGGCCCGCGTGCGCATCAGCGCCCGCCAGCAGGACGGCGGCTACGAACTGCGGGTGGAAGACGACGGCCCGGGCATCCCCCCGGACCAGCGCCAGCGCATCCTCCAGCGCGGCGAGCGGCTGGACACCCAGCACCCGGGGCAGGGCATAGGCACGGCGGTGGTGATGGACATCCTCGACAGCTACGGCGGCAGCCTGGCGCTGGACGACTCCGAACTGGGCGGCGCCTGCTTCCGCATCCGTTTGCCGGGGTAGAGGCGGCGAAAGGCACGCAGGGCGCGCTTCTGCATCGGTGCTTGCCAGGAACCGTAGGCGTCATGCGCATTTACGAATCAGGTCTGCGCCAGGTGCTTCAAGCGGTGATAGCGGATACAGCCGAGCAAACCCTGGGCGAACAGGTAGGTGAAGAGTGCCGCGATCAGCGCCGTCAGTGTCATCCGCCCCAGAAAGGCCACCAGGAACAGGGTGCAGAGCTGGTACACCAGCAGCAGCGCCGCGCAGACACGGCTCTTGCGATAGACGCCGAGTGCGAGCGCTAGCAGCACGGCTGCGCTGATGCCGGTGGCCTGGATGAGCAGGTGGGGCAATCCACCCCGGCTCAACCCGTGGACCACCACCATGGCGGCCAATGCGCTGCCGATGCAAGCGCCGATCCAGGCCTGGGAGATGTGCAGCTCGGCCATGCGCAGAGCCTTGTTGGCGGATTCCTGTTCGTGCACCGTGGCCTTCGGCTGGACGTAGGGATTTTCTTCCATCGCTTGCGTACCTTCCTTGGTGAGTAATCGCGCAATGCTAGCGCCTCTCCCGCCATTTCACTAGCGACATCACTCCCCCTGCCGCGCCCGGTACGCCCCCGGCGTCAGCCCGGTCCATTTCTTGAACGCGCGGTGGAACGCCGAGGGCTCGGAGAAGCCGAGCTGGTCGGCGATGTCCTGGATCGACAGTTCGTCGCGGCCCAGGTGGTAGATGGCCAGGTCGCGGCGCAGCTGGTCCTTGAGTTCCTGGAAGTTCGGGCCTTCCTCGCGCAGGTGGCGGCGCAGCGTCTGCGGGCTCATGTGCAACTGCTGCGCCACGCTTTCCAGGTCCGGCCAGCGCCGGCAGTCGCGGCCGAGCAGGCGGCGGATCTGGCTGGTCAGGCTGTCGCCGCCGTCCGGGCGAGCCAGCAGGTCGGCCGGGGAGTCCTTGAGGAAGTGCTTGAGGCTGCGCTCGTCCTGCAGCAGCGGCATGTCCAGGTAGCGCGCGTGGAAGCTCAGCCCGGTGCTGTCGGCGGCGAAGCGCCGCGGGCAGGGGAACAGCAGGTCGTACTCGGCGGCGTGGGCCGGCTCGGGATAGGCGAAGCGGGCTTCGTCCAGGCGGATGCGCTGGCCGATCAGCCAACTGCCCAGGCGATGCCAGATCACCAGCAGGCTCTCGGTGAGGAAGTGTTCCGGGTCCTGCAGCGCGCTGTGGTCGATGACCAGTTCGGCGCGCTCGCCGTCGCGGCGCAGTTCGATGCGCGGCGCGGCGGGGAACAGGTCGTAGAAGAGCGCGCCGCGGCCCAGGGCCTTCTCCAGGGTGCGGCACTGGATGATGGCGTGGCACATCATGGCGAAGGTGCCGCGCTTGCTGCGCACCTCGCCGAAGCCCATGTACTCGTCGTCGAGGTCTTCCCAGACCAGTTGGATCAGCCGACCGAACTGCTCCGGCGAGACCCGCGCCCGCGGCTCTTCGAGCAAGGCCGGCTGGATGCCGGCGGCGCGCAGCAGGGGCAGGGGGTCGTGGCCCTGCTGGCGGGCGCCGCGCAGGGCGGCGCGGACGAAATGGCTGGCGATGGTGCGTTCACGCATGGGTTTTCCTTGTTCTGCTGCGTGTGTGCCGGGCGCCGGTTCGCGGCGGCCGTGGGGCAAATCTAAGGCACCCGGGGCCCTGGCGGATACCCGCCAAGTGGTGGGAAACCCGCCGCGGGCTTGGCGGGTTTCCGCCATCGATCAGCCCGCATGTCGCTTTGGTGTTTTTGTAAGCTATTGAAAATAAAGTAAAAATATAAAGATGGCGATTTGGCACAGGGCTTGCCAATAGGGTTCAAGGCCTGCCGACGGGCAGGACGAAAACAAATTCTCCCACTGAAGGGAGATAACGCTTCGGGCAACGCGCCGCCGCCAGGAAGGCGGGCCGCCAGCTCAAGAGGACCCTGCCGCAATGACCAAGCAACCCTTCTACAAGAGCCTGTACGTGCAGGTGCTGATCGCCATCGCCATCGGCATCGCCCTGGGCCACTACTATCCGCAGACCGCCGTGCTGATGAAGCCCCTGGGCGACGGCTTCGTCAAACTGATCAAGATGGCCATCGCGCCGATCATCTTCTGCACCGTGGTCACCGGCATCGCCGGCATGCAGAGCATGAAGGCTGTAGGCAAGACCGGCGGCATGGCCCTGCTGTACTTCGAGATCGTCTCGACCATCGCGCTGATCATCGGCCTGGTGGTGGTCAACGTGGTCCAGCCCGGCGCCGGCATGCACGTCGACCCGGCCAGCCTGGATACCAGCAAGATCGCCGCCTACGCGGCCGCCGGCGCGAAGCAGAGCACCGTCGACTTCCTGATGAACATCATCCCCAACACCGTGGTCGGCGCCTTCGCCAACGGTGACATCCTGCAGGTGCTGTTCTTCTCCGTGCTGTTCGGCTACGCGCTGCACCGCCTGGGCAGCTACGGCCAGCCGATCTTCCAGTTCATCGAGCGCTTCACCCAGGTGATGTTCAACATCATCAACGTGATCATGAAGGTCGCTCCCATCGGTGCCTTCGGCGCCATGGCCTTCACCATCGGCGCCTACGGCGTGGGCTCGCTGGTGCAGCTGGGCCAACTGATGGCCTGCTTCTACATCACCTGCCTGCTGTTCGTGCTCATCGTCCTGGGCGGCATCGCCCGCGCCCACGGCTTCAACATCCTGAAGTTCATCAAGTACATCCGCGAGGAGCTGCTGATCGTCCTCGGCACCTCGTCCTCGGAATCGGCGCTGCCGCGCATGATCGCCAAGATGGAGAAGCTGGGCTGCGACAAGAGCGTGGTCGGCCTGGTGATCCCCACCGGCTACTCGTTCAACCTCGACGGCACCTCGATCTACCTGACCATGGCCGCGGTATTCATCGCCCAGGCCACCGACACCCCGATGGACATCACCCACCAACTGACCCTGCTGCTGGTGCTGCTGATCGCCTCCAAGGGCGCGGCGGGCGTCACCGGTTCGGGCTTCATCGTCCTGGCCGCCACCCTGTCCGCCGTGGGCCACCTGCCGGTCGCCGGCCTGGCGCTGATCCTCGGCATCGACCGCTTCATGTCCGAGGCCCGTGCGCTGACCAACCTGGTGGGCAACGGCGTGGCCACCGTGGTGGTTGCCAAGTGGTGCAAGCAGCTGGACTCCGCGCAACTGGACCGCGAACTGGCCGCCGGCCCGTCGGCGCTGGAAGCCAAGGAGGCCCAGGCCGCCTGATACCTCCCGGTTCTCCGGTTGGGCGCGGCGACGTGAAGCGCCGCGCCTCCTTCAAGCCCGCCCCGCAGCGGGCTTTTTTATGGGCGGGGGGATTGTAGGAGCGAGGGGGACGCCTAGTTCTTGCTCGCGAACGAGGTTTACCGGTGGCTGTCGTGTTTCAGGTTGACTCCGTCCCCTCTCCCCAACCCTCTCCCTGAAGGGAGAGGGAGCTGTCCGTGCCGAGAAAGGATTTGGTGTCGGCCGGCAACTCTGGAGCTGCCGGCTGACTCTGGAAAGCCCAACTGCTCCGAACGGCCCCTCTTCCTTCAGGGAGAGGGAAAGGAGTCACCCCAAAGTCTCTGGGCTCCCGCGTTCGCGGGAATGACGGGGTGGAAGGATGGTGCCTGACTTGCAGCCCGCTCAGGACAGCCCCCTCTCCCTTCAGGGAGAGGGTTGGGGAGAGGGTGCTCTAATTACCCAGCACCGCAGCCACCGGCAAACCCCGTTCGCGAGCAAGCTCGCTCCTACAACGTCAGCCAGCGGCACAAGCTCAAAGAATGATCTTGTCCTTGAGCTTCTCCACCGCCTGCTGCAGCGCCTGGATCACCCGGTCCTTGTCGAAGTTCTGCACGTTGTTGGTGTCCAGGTACATGGAGAACCCCGGCAGCTCGTGCTCGATGAAGCTGGGGTTGGCGCCCAGGTCGCGACGGAAGTCCACCGCCTGGTAGATCTGCACCGGCTTGCTGAAGCCCTTGACGCTGATCTGGCCCTTGTCGCGGCACATGATCACGTCCTTCACCAGCGAGTAGGTCTCGTGGCTGAGGAGGATCTCGCCGGCCTCGGCGGCGCTTTCCAGGCGGCTGGCGAGGTTCACCTCGCGGCCGATGATGGTGTAGTCCATGCGCGTGTCGGCGCCGAAGTTGCCCACCGTGCAGTAGCCGGTGTTGATGCCCATGCGCACCTCCAGCGGCTTGGTGATGCCCTGGGCGCGCCACTGCTGGCGCATCACCTTCATGTGCTTGCGCATGGCCACGGCCATGGACACCGCGGCCACGGCGTCCTTCTTCGCGCCCTGGGTGGCGGGGTCGCCGAAGAACACCATCACGCAGTCGCCGACGAACTTGTCGATGGTGCCGCCGTACTTGAGGGCGATCTTCGACATTTCGTTGAGGTAGTTGTTGAGCATGTCGGTCAGGGTTTCGGCCTCCAGCTCCTCGGACAGCTCGGTGAAGCCCTTGATGTCGGAGAAGAACACCGTGAGCTTCTTGCGCTGGGTCTCCAGGCGCACGCTGCGCTTGCCGCTGAAGATGGATTCCCAGACCTGCGGCGACAGGTACTTGGCCAGGTTGTGCGCCAGCCGCGCGGCCTTTTCCTGCTCGCGGGCGATCTCGCCGCGCACCTGGGCCAGGCGCAGGCCCTGTTGGTGGGTGAAGTAGGCGGTGACGCAGATGTAGAAGGCGCAGAACAGCACGCTGACCAGGTTCACCAGCAGCGGCGCATTGCCCTTGAAGCCCGGGCCGGCCAGCGCGCCGGTGAGCACCGCGGCGCTCAGCGCCATCAGCAGGGCCAGGCCGAGGGTGCGCAGGCCGCCGACGACCAGCGAGGAGAAGGCCAGGATCAGCACCAGCATCAGCGCCGGCACCACCGAGAAGCCCAGCAGGGCGGCGCCGGCGCCGGTGTGCAGGGCGTCCAGGGCCTGCAGCACCAGCCGTGTCTGCTGCGGGTGGCTGTGCTTGTAGCGGCGGCTCAGGTTCTGCGCCAGGTGCGGGTAGAGCAGGGCGTAGGGGACCATCCAGAGCGCGTCGTAGCCGAAGTACTGGCCGAAGGTGCCGGCGCTGACGGTGGCGGCCACGGCGAGGTAGGCCAGGACGCGCGAATGGTATTCACGCAGGGGGGCGGCGCCAGGTCGGGACGGCGTTTCGGAACGGTTGGGCTTCATGCGCTCGGATTATCCCTGATCGGTGATGGCGCATTCTGACGTGCGCCTTCCACAAGTACGACCCGGGGATCTTAACCAAGCGCCCATCCGCCGGCCAGTGACGATTCATCGCCCCGGGCCGGCGGCCGGTTTCAGTCGGCGTCCCGGGTCATGTAGATGGACTGCCGCGGCCTGGCGAAGACGCGCCGCAGCATCGGCTCGAAGAACGCCAGCGGCAGCGTCTCGCCCTCGGGGTCGAAGGCCGCGGCGTCGTAGCGCGCGCAGAACTCGATGGTCTGCTCGAACTGCGGGTGGTCCTTGAACTGCTCGCGCAGGTGGCGGTCCAGGCCCAGGTGATGGAAGAAGTAGTAGCCCTGGAAGATCGCGTGCTTCTCGATCATCCAGAGGTTCTCCGGGCTGACGAAGGGCTTGAGGATGGCGGCGGCGATGTCGGCGTGGTTGTAGGAACCGAGGGTGTCGCCGATGTCGTGGAGCAGGGCGCAGACCACGTACTCCTCGTCGCGGCCGTCGCGGTGGGCCAGGGTGGCGGTCTGCAGCGAGTGGGTCAGGCGGTCCACCGGGAAGCCGCCGAAGTCGCCGTCGAGCAGGCGCAGGTGGGTGAGGATGCGGTCCGGCAGCTGGGTGGCGTAGGCGGCGAAGTCCTGGGCGATGATCGACCAGTCCTCGACGCTGCCGTCTTCCATGTGGGTGAACTTGGCGCGGGCATTCATCGGGCTGTCCTCTTGTGATTGTCGTTTGGACGGCCTTCAGTCTAGGGGCCCGGCCGGGGCCGGCCAGTGGCCGCGGCGGACAGGCTGCTGTCTCTCCGGACACGCCCATTCAGGCCGCGAAGCTCCCCGCTCGGGCGCATTCGCCGGGTCGATGGAGCCTGCCTCAGGGGTTCTCCGGGTCGTGCCCGAGGGACTGCAGGAACAGCGAGAACAGCTCCGGCTGCGAGGAGATGTCCAGCTTGGCGTAGAGGTGCCGGCGGTGGACCTTGATGGTCTCCGGGGAGATGGCCAGGCGCTCGGCCATGGCCTTGGAGGAGTAGCCGCGCAGGATCAGCCGGGCGATTTCCAGCTCGCGCTCGGAGAGCACCCCGGCGCCGAAGTGGCTGAGGGCGTCGCGCACCTGGGTGGCCACGCCCTCCGGGTTCGCCGGCAGCAGGCGCTGGCTGCGCTGCTGCCAGTGCTGCTGCATCAGCGCCAGCACCCAGGGGCAGAGCATCGCCAGCAGGCCGCACTGTGCGGCGTCGAACGGCTTGCGCATGCCCAGGGACAGCGACAGCGCGCCCTGGCCGGGCAACTGCAGGATGAACTGCACCTCGTCTTCCAGCACGTTGTCGTGGAAGTAGTTGAGGAAGTATTCGCTCTGGCGGAACTGGTCCGGGGCGACTTCCTCCAGGCGGTACAGGCCGCTGGGCAGGCCTTCGCGGCAGGCCTGGTAGAAGGGATCGAGCTGGTACAGGCCGCTGAGGTAGGCGGGCATGGCCGCCGAGACGGCCTGTGGATCGGCGTCGTATTCCTCCAGCGCCACCGGGGTGGCGCTGGCGGGGTAGAAGGCCGCCAGGGCGTTGTCGAACGGCAGCCACTGGTGCAGCAGCAGGATCAGCTGCTTCCAGAAGCGCGGCTGGCCGATCTGCTCGATGGCGCGGCCGAGGTTGGCGTGCATGCCGACTTCGCGAAACAGGTTGTGCATCCCCGGGGCTCCGGCGCGAAAGGTCACCCGGTTTCCTCTTTTTCAGGCCCCGCCGTCAAGGGGCGTAACCCCAAATGGTGATTGGCCGCCAGGGCCCGGCCGCCCAGACTGCGGACCATGCAGCGCCCCGCGCAGAGGGCGCCACAAGGGTTTTCGTTCCTGCCTCAACCGCCAATAACAATTCGAGGAAAACGACATGAGCTCTCCCGCAGCGCCGGACGGCGCGCTCAAGCCCAGCCTGGGCGTGTTCGACGTGGTCGCCATCACCGTCTCGGCGGTCACCCCCGCCAGCAGCGTATTCGTCATCGCCCCCTTCGCCATCCAGCAGGCCGGCAGCGGCGCCTTCCTGGCCTTCGTCATGGCCGCGGCGCTGGCGCTGATGTTCGCCTGGTGCTACGCCGAGCTGGGCCGCGCGCACAGCTCGGCCGGCGGCGAGTACGTCTACGCCAAGCGCGTGTTCGGCGGCATGGCCGGCTACGCCACCTTCCTCGCCGTGCTGGTCTCGCTGCTGTTCATCCCGCCGGTGCTGGCCACGGGCGCGGCCACCTACCTCAACGGCGCGCTGGGCACGCAGTTCGACACCCAGACCGTGGCCCTGGTCATAGTCGCCGCCAGCTACGTGCTGGGCATCCTCAACATCCGTGTCAACGCCTGGGTCACCGGCGTCTTCCTGCTCTGCGAAGTGGCCGCGCTGCTGGTGATAGTGGTGCTCGGCTTCGGCCACGCCAGCCAGCCGCTGAGCGTGCTGCTGCAGCCGCAGACGCTGAACGGCGGCGTGCTGGCGGCGGCGCCCTGGGCGCTGGTGATAGGCGCGGTGGGCACCGCGGTGTTCTCCTACAACGGCTTCGGCGGCGCCGTGCTGCTGGCCGAGGACATGAAGGACGGCGGCCGCAGCGTGCACCGCGCGGTGCTCTGGTCGCTGGTGCTGGTGGTGGTGATCGAACTGGTGCCGCTGACCGCGCTGCTGATCGGCGCGCCCTCGCTCAAGGACATGCTCGCCAGCCCCGACCCCATCGGCTACCTGCTCACCGCCCACGGCAACGCCACGCTGTCGCGGCTGGTCAGCGCCGGCATCTTCCTCTCGGTGTTCAACGCCATAGTCGCGATCGTCATCCAGGTCGGCCGGGTGATCTTCAGCAGCGGCCGCGACGCCCTCTGGACGCCAACGCTGAACCGCGCCTTCACCCGCATCCACCCGCGCTGGGAGTCGCCCTGGCTGGCCACGCTGTTCCTCGGCGTGCCCTCGGCGGCGCTGAGCTTCAGCTCCAACCTGGAGGAACTGACCTCCTTCACCGTGCTGCTGCTGGTGCTGATCTACCTGGTGGTGGCCCTGTGCGCGCTGTTCAGCCGCGTGCTGCGTCGCGACCGCGAGCACCCCTACCGCATGCCGCTGTGGCCGCTGCCGGCGCTGCTGGCGGTGGTCGGCGCCGGCTACCTGCTGCTCAACCTGTTGCTGGAAGCCTCGGCGCGGGATGTGATGACCATTATCGGGATACTGGCCGTGTCGGTGATTCTCTACGGCACCTACGGCAAGTTGAGCCCGGCTTTCCAGAAACTCTGAAGACCACAGGAGTCCCCATGCGCGCTCGTCAACTCGGCATCACCCTGGGCCTGGGCACGCCCGGCGCATTCAATGCCATCACCGATGTCCCCGGCGTCCGCGTCGGCCACAGCACGCTGATCGCCGAGCGCGATGGCAAGCAGGTGTGCACCGGCGTCACCATTGTCCAGCCCCGCGCCGGCGAGGCCCGCCTGCAACCCTGCTTCGCCGGCGTCCATGTGCTCAACGGCAACGGCGATGCCACGGGCCTGGAGTGGATCCGCGAGGCCGGCCTGCTGACCACGCCCATCGCCATCACCAACACCCACAGCGTCGGCGTGGTGCGCGACGCCCTGGTGGCCGCCGAGCGCGACGCCCTGGGCGACCCGGCAGTGTATTGGTGCATGCCGGTGGTGATGGAGACCTACGACGGCCTGCTCAATGACATCTGGGGCCAGCACGTCGGCCCCGAGCAGGTGCGCCAGGCCCTGGCCGGCGCCGAGTCCGGGCCGGTGGCCGAAGGCCCGGTGGGCGGCGGCACCGGGATGATCTGCCACGAGTTCAAGGGCGGCATCGGCAGCGCCTCGCGCAAGCTGCCGGCGGAGCAGGGCGGCTGGACGGTGGGTGTGCTGGTCCAGGCCAACCACGGCCAGCGCCGCGAACTGCGCGTCGACGGCTACCCGGTGGGCCGGGTGCTGGGCGACATTCCCTCGCCCTTCGCGGAAAAGGGCGAGCCGGGCATGGGCTCGATCGTAGTCATCATCGCCACCGACGCGCCGCTGCTGCCGCACCAGTGCCAGCGCCTGGCGCAGCGTGCCTCCATCGGCATCGCCCGCACCGGCGGCGGCACCGAGGACAGCAGCGGCGACATCTTCCTGGCCTTCGCCACCGGCAACCGGGACCTGCCGCCGGCCGACTACGGGCGCAAGGGCCTGCCGCAGAGCACGCCGCTGCAGATGCTCAACAACGAGCACATCTCGCCGCTGTTCGCCGCGGCGGCGGAGGCGGTGGAGGAAGCCATCGTCAACGCCATCCTGGCCGGCCGCGAGATGCGCACGGCGGACGGCACGCTGGTGCCGGCATTGGGCGGGGAGCGCCTGCTGGAGGCGTTGCGCGAGGTGGGGTGGCGGCCGCGTTGAGGAAGCGGGGGCTCCGTCCGCGATTCATGCGCAGGGCGTGCTCCTACCTGGGAATGACATCGGCGCGCGGGTTTTCCCTCACCCCAGCCCTCTCCCGGAGGGAGAGGGGGCTGGTCCGTGCCGAGAGGCGGCCTGGTTTCAGCCGGCAATCCCTGTGCTGGCCGGTTAACGCCGAAATACCAACGCACTCCGAACGGTCCCCTCTCCCTCTGGGAGAGGGTTAGGGTGAGGGAGCCGCAGGCTTGCCCAGGCCGAGAGGCACGGCATTTCCCCTGCCCGCGAATCGCGCGCAGGGCGCGCTCCTACAGGGGAATGGAGCGGTGGGGCAGCGTAGGAGCGGATCTCATCCGCGAATCGCGCCGGGACGTCCGGCCATCGCGGACAAGGTCCTACGGTTCCAGGAAGCACGGCTTTTCGTAGGATGGTGTTGAGCGAAGCGATACCCATCACCACGGCAGCATGGGTATCGCAAGCTCAACCCATCCTACGAAGAGCGCCTCGGCGCAGCTTGCGCTATCAGTTACCGCTGTAGATCTGGTCGAACACCCCGCCATCGGCGAAGTGGGTCTTCTGCACCGTGCGCCAGTCGCCGAAGGTCTTCTCCACCGAGAAGAAGTCCACCTTCGGGAAGCGGTCGGCGTACTTGGCCAGGATCGCCGGGTTGCGTGGGCGCAGGTAGTTGTCGGCGGCGATGGTCTGGCCCTCGTCGGACCACAGGTACTTCAGGTAGGCCTCGGCCTGTTCGCGGGTGCCTTTCTTCTCGACCACCTTGTCGACCACTGCCACCGGCGGCTCGGCCTCGGCGGAAACGCTCGGGTAGACCACCTCGAAGCCGCCGCGGCCGAATTCGCGGGCGATCATCTCGGCCTCGTTCTCGAAGGTCACCAGCACGTCGCCGATCTGGTTCTGCATGAAGGTGGTGGTCGCCGCGCGGCCGCCGGTATCCAGCACCGGTACGTGCTTGAACAACTGGCCGACGAATTCCTTGGCCTTGGCTTCATCGCCGCCGTGCTTGAGCGAGTAGCCCCAGGCGGAAAGGTAGGTGTAGCGGCCGTTGCCCGAGGTCTTCGGGTTGGGCACCACCACCTGCACGCCGTCCTTGAGCAGGTCCGGCCAGTCGTGCAGGCCCTTGGGGTTGCCCTTGCGCACGATGAACACGGTGGCCGAGGTGAAGGGCGCGCTGTTGTTCGGCAGGCGGGTGGCCCAGTCCTTCGGCACCAGGCCGCCGTTGTCGGCCAGGGCGTCGATGTCGGTGGCCTGGTTCATGGTGATGACGTCGGCCGGCAGGCCGTCGATCACCGAGCGCGCCTGCTTGCTGGAGCCGCCGTGGGACATCTGGATGGTGATCTTCTCGCCTTTCTCCGCTTCCCAGTGCTTCTGGAAGGCGGGGTTGTACTCCTTGTAGAAGTCGCGCATCACGTCGTAGGAGACGTTGAGCAGCGGCGGCGCGGCCTGGGCGGCGCCGGCCAGGGCCATTCCGGCGGCCAGCAGGGAGGCGGCGAAGAGTCGTTTCACGGGCGGTTCCTTCTCGGCAGTGTTGGATCGCCCGATTATGCCCATGGGTTATATGCCGCTTAAATACCCAAAGGCTATTTACTTATGCAGGGACGCGCCCCGCGGGGCGCGTCGCCTGGTTCAGCGCTTCTCGCCCAGGTCCGCCTCGGCGGCTGCCGGTTCCTCGGCCAGGCAGGCCGCGGCGGTGAAGATCACGTCGGTGGAGGAGTTCAGCGCGGTTTCCGCCGAGTCCTGCAGGATGCTGATGACGAAGCCCACCGCCACCACCTGCATGGCCACCTCGCCGGAGATGCCGAACAGCCCGCAGGCCAGCGGGATCATCAGCAGCGAGCCGCCGGCCACGCCGGAGGCGCCGCAGGCGCACACCGCCGAGACCACGCACAGCAGCAGGGCGCTGGGCAGGTCGATGGCGATGCCCAGGGTGTGGGCCGCGGCCAGGCTCAACACGCTGATGGTCACGGCGGCGCCGGCCATGTTGATGGTGGCGCCCAGCGGGATCGACACCGAGTAGGTGTCCTCGTGCAGGCCCAGGCGTTCGCACAGCTGCAGGTTGACCGGGATGTTGGCCGCCGAGCTGCGGGTGAAGAAGGCGGTCACGCCGCTCTCGCGCAGGCAGGTGAAGACCAGCGGGTAGGGGTTGCGGCGCAGCTTCCAGAACACGATTGCTGGGTTCACCACCAGCGCCACGAAGAGCATGCAGCCCAGCAGCACAGCCAATAGCTGCAGGTAGCCGAGCAGGGCATCGAGGCCGGATTCGGCGAAGGTGCTGGCCACCAGGCCGAAGATGCCCAGCGGGGCGAAGGCGATCACCACGCGGACGATCAGCGTCACCCCGCCGGCCAGGTCGTCGAGCAGGTCGCGGGTGCTCTGCCGGGCATGGCGCAGGGCCAGGCCGAGGCCCACGGCCCAGGCCAGGATGCCGATGAAGTTGGCCTCCAGCAGCGCCTTCACCGGGTTGCTGGCGACGCTGAACAGCAGGCCATTGAGCACGTCGCCGATGCCGCCGGGCGGAGCGTTGCCGCTGGCCGGGGCGTCGAGCACCAGGGTCGAGGGGAAGGCGAAGCTGGCCGCCACCGCCACCACCGCGGCGGCGAAGGTGCCCAGCAGGTACAGCGCCAGGATCGGGCGGATGTGGGTGCGCTGCCCGGCCTTGTGGTTGGCGATGGAGGCGCAGACCAGCACCAGGACCAGCACCGGCGCCACGGCCTTGAGCGCCGCGATGAACAGTTTGCCGAGCAGGCCGACGGCCAGGGCGGCGTCGGGCGCGACCAGCGCCAGGGCGATGCCGGCCAGCATGCCGACGAAGATGCGCATCACCAGGCTGCTGCGCTGGATGCGTTGGAACAGGGTGGGGGAGGGAAGTGTCATGACCTTACCGCTGCTTGCAAATGGAAACGCGAACCCGGCGGGCCGCGGAAGGGCGCGGATTATGCCGTCACGGGCGGGAAAATGCGCGGCGGTCGTCGGAAACCACGCCCACGCCTCGCCAGCATGGCGGCGTGGAGCCGGGCCGGCCTTGACCTGTGCCGGCCTGGATGGGATTGCCATGTGACATGGCGTCACGGTTGGCGCTCGGCGCAATCCGCCTCAGCTACCGGCCAGCGGGGCGCGGCGCGAGGCCGGGCGCAGCAGGCGTTCGCCCAGCAATACCAGCAGGCAGGCGAAGATGAAGGGCGCGGTCATGAAGGGGATGCCCAGGGCGACCATGGCCTGTTGCAGGATGAGCGCCAGCACGGCGCCGGCCAGCGGGGCGAAGGGGCCGGGGCCGCGCAGGGCCAGGGCGAGGGCGGCGAGGGCGCTGTTCATGCCGAGCAGGCCGCTGTGTACGTCGCCCTGGGGAATGCCGGCGAACACCGCCACCGGCAGCACCATCACCGCGCCGAACAGCGCCCAGGTGGCGGCGCGCGGGGCGCCCAGCAGCAGGCCGAGGAAGATCAGCGCGCCGGCCAGCGGGGTGTCGAGGAAGATCACCTGGCCGAAGGCCCGGGAGGTGGCTTCGAGCAGCGTCGGCAGCGGCAGCTCGACCAGCCCGGCCAGGGGCGCGGCAGCTGGCAGCGACAGCAGCGTGCCCAGCGCCGGCAGCGTCCAGCCGAGCAGGACGAAGGCCAGGGTGTAGGGCGGCAGGCCGTGGCGCTGGCGCGAGGCGCGCAGCAGCAGGCGCTGCAGCAGCACGCTGGCGAGGCTGGCGAACAGCACGAGTGCCACCAGCGTTGGCGACCAGGCGAACTTCAGCGGCAGCAGCAGGCCGATCAGCACGGCGTTGTAGCCGTACAGGCCGTCTTCCCTATCCGTCTGGCCACAGCGCAGCAGGCGGGCGAAGGCCGGGCCGGCAGTGGCGCCGAGCAGGGCGCCGGGGAGCAGACCGGGGGCGCAGGCGCCGATCAGGGCCAGGCAGAGCAGGCCGAACAGCGGCGAGGGTTGCAGGAACACCTGGCTGAAGCCGCGCAGCCAGAGGGTCAGTAGCGGTAGTGGGCGCATCGAGTGTCTGGGCAGTTGAAGGGGATGTCCGGGGCGTCTCCGGTTCCGCGTCGGCGGCCGTGCCTTCCATCGGGGGAGGGCATCGCGGGAAGCTCCGTGGGCTGTGTCAGTGGGCGCATTCTGCCATGGCACCATTTTGGGGCGTGAATAAAAAAGAGGCCGGTCCCCGGGATCGCCGGAGGGTGGCCTCGAATGTCCATAGCCTGCGTGGGAGGGTGCGAGGGTGGCTATGGCCGACAGAACTGCTGGCCGTTCAAGGCCAATCCCGGACGGACGGGGTCGCGGCCCCGTTTTCCCGGCCCCGTCCGTCCGGGAGTGACGCGGTGTGGAACCCGGCTTTGGCAGGGTTCCGGAACTCTGTTTTTTCTCTCCAGGCTTTTTCCTGAAGAGGGGGAGGGGCCAGGCCTGGCTCCGGTGTTGGCGGTGGGCCTGGTTCCCTCACCCTAGCCCTCTCCCAGAGGGAGAGGGGACTTGTGTGGCAGAAGGCGGGGCGCCGGAGTTACCGGTGGCGCCTGGTTCCCTCACCCTGGCCCTCTCCCAGAGGGAGAGGGGACTTGTGCGGCAGAAGGTGGGGCGCTGAAGTTACCGGTGGCCTGGTTCCCTCACCCTAACCCTCTCCCAGGGGGAGAGGGGACTTGTGTGGCAGAAGGCGGAACACCGGCATTACCGGCGGCGCCGAACTGCCCCCTCTCCCTCCGGGAGAGGGCTGGGGTGAGGGGCTCTTCAGGCCGACAACGCCGGCGCCACCGTCTCGATCCTCAGCATATTGGTGCTCCCCGGCTGCCCGAACGGCAGCCCCGCCGTCACCACCACGGTATCGCCACGCTGGGCCATGCGCTGGGCCAGGGCGATCTCCAGGGCGGTGGCGCAGATCTCGTCGACGTGGGCCAGTTGCTCGTTGACCACCGAATACACGCCCCAGGCCACGCTCAGCCGCCGCGCCGCCTTGAGGTTGGGCGTCAGGCTGAGGATCGGCGCCTTCGGCCGTTCCCGCGAGGCGCGCAGGGTGGAGCTGCCGGACTCGGTGTAGTTGACCAGCACCGCCACCGGCAGGATGCGGCTGATGCGGCGGATGGCGCAGCTGATGGCGTCGGACACGGTGGCGTCCGGCTCCGGGCGGTTCAGTTCCAGCTGGCCCTGGTAGTCCGGCTCGGCTTCCACCTGGCGGATGATCTTGGCCATCATTTCCACCGCTTCCACCGGGTACTGGCCGGAGGCGGTCTCGGCGCTGAGCATCACGCAGTCGGCGCCCTCGCTGACCGCGGTGGCCACGTCGGTGACCTCGGCGCGCGTCGGCGCCGGGGAGAAGCGCATGGATTCGAGCATCTGCGTGGCCACCACCACCGGCCGGCCGAGCTGGCGGCAGACCTGGATGATGCGCTTCTGGATGCCCGGCACGTTCTGCGCCGGCACTTCCACGCCGAGGTCGCCGCGGGCCACCATGATGGCGTCGGCCAGGCGGGCGATCTCTTCGATGCACTGCACCGCCGAGGGCTTTTCGATCTTGGCCATGATGAAGGCCTTGTCGCCGATCAGCGCGCGGGCTTCCTCTATATCTTCCGGGCGCTGCACGAAGGACAGCGCCACCCAGTCCACGCCCAGCTCCAGGCCGAATGCCAGGTCGCGGCGGTCCTTGGCGGTCAGCGGGCTGAGCTTGAGCACCGCCTCGGGCACGTTGACGCCCTTGCGGTCGGACAGCTCGCCGCTGTTGAGCACGCGGGTCTCGATGGCGTCGCCGTGGTTGTTCAGCACCTGCAGGCGGATGCGGCCGTCGTCCAGCAGCAGGCTCATGCCCGGCTCCAGGGCCTGGATGATCTCCGGGTGCGGCAGGGTCACGCGGCGCTCGTCGCCGGCGGCATCCATCAGGTCGAGGGTGAAGCTCTGGCCCTTGTGCAGCATCACCGCGCCGTTCTCGAAGCGGCCGACGCGCAGCTTCGGCCCCTGCAGGTCCATGAGGATGCCGATGGGCGTGCCCAGCTCGGCCTCCACCTCGCGCACCCACTGGTAGCGCTGGGAATGGTCGGCGTATTCGCCGTGGCTGAAGTTCAGGCGGAACAGGTTGGCGCCGGCGTCCACCAGGGCGCGGATGTCCTCGCGGCCCTTGATGGCCGGGCCGAGGGTGGCGAGGATCTTGACCTTCTTGTCGCTGTTCATTGCTCGTCACTCTCGAGGATCAGGATGGCGCGGAAGTCGTTGACGTTGGTGCGGGTCGGCCCGGTGACCACCAGGTCGTCCAGTTCGGCGAAGAAGCCGTAGCCGTTGTTGTCGTCCAGTTCGTGCAGCGGGTTCAGCCCGGCGGCCAGGGCGCGCCGGTAGCTGCACGGGCTCATCAGCGCGCCGGCGTTGTTCTCCATGCCGTCGATGCCGTCGGTGTCGCCGGCCAGCGCCCAGATGCCCGGCTCGCCCTTGAGCGCGGCGGTGAGGCTGAGCAGGAACTCGGCGTTGCGCCCGCCGCGGCCCTTGCCGCGCACGGTGACGGTGGTCTCGCCGCCGGAGAGCACCAGGCAGGGCGCGGCCAGCGGCTGGCCGTGCTTGCGCACCTGGCGGGCGATGCCGGCGTGGACCTTGGCCACGTCGCGGGACTCGCCCTCCAGGTCGCCGAGGATCAGCACCTCCAGGCCGGCGGCGCGGGCCTTGGCGGCGGCCGCGTCGAGGGCCTGCTGCGGCGTGGCGATGAGGGTGAAGTAACTGCGCGACAGGCAGTCGGCGCCGGGCTTGACGGTCTCCGAGCGTGGGTCTTCCAGCCAGGCGCGGATGTGCGCCGGGGTGTCGATGGCGTAGCGCTTGAGGATGGCCAGGGCATCGGCGGAGGTGGTCGGGTCGCCCACGGTGGGGCCGGAGGCGATCACCGTGGCCTCGTCGCCGGGCACGTCGGAAATCGCGTAGGTGTACACGCTGGCCGGCCAGCAGGCGCGGGCCAGGCGGCCGCCCTTGATGGCCGAGAGGTGCTTGCGCACGCAGTTCATTTCGTCGATGGCGGCGCCGGACTTGAGCAGCGCCTTGTTCAGCGTGCGCTTGTCGTCGAGGCTGATGCCTTCGGCGGGCAGGGCGAGCAGCGCCGAGCCGCCGCCGGAGAGCAGGAAGATCACCCGGTCGTCTTCGCTCAGGTCGCTGACCAGCTCCAGCACGCGGCGGGCCACGCGCTCGCCGGCGTCGTCCGGCACCGGGTGCGCGGCTTCCACCACTTCGATGCGCCGGCAGTTGGCGCCGTAGCCGTAGGGGGCGACCACCAGGCCGTCCACCTGCTCGTCCTTCCAGTGCGCCTCGACCACTTCGGCCATGGCCCCGGCGGCCTTGCCGGCGCCGATGACGATGGTGCGCCCGCCATGCACCCGCGGCAGGTGGCGGGCCAGCGTCTGCGCCGGGTGGGCGGCGGCGATGGCGGTGTCGAACAGCTCGCGCAGCAGGGCGCGTGGGTCGAGGCTCATCTGGGGCTCCTCAGGTTCTTGTCGTTGTTCTTTCATTGCGGCATTGCGCAGGCGCCTGGGGGCAAGCGCCTGGGCAATGCCTTCGATACGCCCGGCCGGCGAAGCCGTGTTCACGCCGGCCGGGGTTCGAAGCCTTGCCTCGCCGCGTCACTCCCATAACGCAGCGGGGCTTTTCGTAGGATGGGTTGAGCTTGCGAAACCCATGCTGCATGAATCGATGGGTATCGCTGCGCTCAACGCCATCCTACGGTCCGCTTTCTCAGTCCTTGCGGATCGAGAAGTTGGCCATGTGCTCCAGGCCCTTGATCAACCCGGAGTGGTCCCAGTTGCTGCCGCCCAGGGCCGCGCAGGTGCTGAACACCTGTTGGGCGTTGGCGGTGTTGGGCAGGTTCAGGCCCAGTTCGCGGGCGCCGGCCAGGGCCAGGTTGAGGTCCTTCTGGTGCAGGCTGATGCGGAAGCCCGGGTCGAAGGTGCCCTTGACCATGCGCTCGCCGTGCACTTCGAGGATGCGCGAGGAGGCGAAGCCGCCCATCAGCGCCTCGCGCACCTTGGCCGGGTCGGCGCCGTTGCGCGCGGCGAACAGCAGGGCCTCGGCCACCGCCTGGATGTTCAGCGCGACTATGATCTGGTTGGCCACCTTGGCGGTCTGGCCGTCGCCGTTGCCGCCGACGCGGGTGATGTTCTTGCCCATGGCCTGGAACAGCGGCAGGGCGCGCTCGAAGGTGTTCGGGCAGCCGCCGACCATGATGCTCAGGCTGCCGGCCTTGGCGCCGACCTCGCCGCCGGAGACCGGGGCGTCCAGGTACTGCGCGCCGGTGGCCTTGATCTTCTCGGCGAAGGCCTTGGTGGCGGTGGGCGAGATGGAGCTCATGTCGATCACCACCTTGTTCGGGCCGACGCCTTCGGCGATGCCGTCCTGGCGGAACAGCACGTCCTCGACCTGCGGGGTGTCCGGCACCATGACGATGATGAACTCAGCTTCCTGGGCCACTTCCTTGGGGTTGGCCAGGGCCACGGCGCCGGCTTCGACCAGCGCGGCCGGGGCCTTGTCGTGGTGGCTGGAGAGGAACAGCTGGTGCCCGGCTTTCTGCAGGTTCTGCGCCATGGGCAGGCCCATGATGCCGGTGCCGATGAATCCGATCTTGGCCATGAGGGTGTCTCCTGGTTCTGTTTGTCTGTTGGCTGCCCGGTGAGACCGGGCAGCGGAGTTCTTTCGTAGGATGGGTTGAGCGAAGCGATACCCATCGATGCCGGTGGTGATGGGTATCGCAAGCTCAACCCATCCTACGGAGCTGTTTCGTTCACACGGCGTTATGGCTCTTCAGCCAGCCCAGCCCCGCCTCGGTGGTGGTGGCCGGCTTGTACTCGCAGCCGATCCAGCCCTGGTAGCCGATGCGGTCCAGGTGGCCGAACAGGAAGCGGTAGTTGATCTCGCCGGTGCCCGGTTCGTGGCGGCCGGGGTTGTCGGCCAGCTGGATGTGGTTGATGGCCGCCAGGTTCTTCTCCATGGTCCGGGCCAGGTCGCCTTCCATGATCTGCATGTGGTAGATGTCGTACTGCAGGAACAGGTTGGGGCTGCCGACCTTCTCGCGCACGTCCAGCGCCTGCTGGGTGGTCTGCAGGTAGAAGCCGGGGATATCGATCGTGTTGATCATCTCCATGACCAGCTTGATGCCCGCGGCCTCGAGCTTCTCGGCGGCGTACTCCAGGTTGTTCAGGAAGGTGTTCTCGATGGTGGCGCAGTCGTAGCCCTGCGGGCGAATGCCGGCCAGGCAGTTGACCTGCTTGTTGCCCAGCACCTTGGCGTAGGCGATGGCCTTGTCGACGCCGGCGCGGAATTCCTCGACGCGGTCGGGGTGGCAGGCGATGCCGCGTTCGCCCTTGCCCCAGTCGCCGGCGGGCAGGTTGAACAGCACCTGCTCCAGGCCGTTCTCCTGCAGCTTGGCCTTGATGACCTCGGCTTCGAAGTCGTAGGGGAAGAGGTATTCGACGCCGCTGAAACCGGCCTTGGCGGCGGCTTCGAAGCGGTCGAGGAAGTCCACCTCGGTGAAGAGCATGGACAGGTTGGCGCAGAAACGGGGCATGTCGGGGCCTCCTGGTGATGAAACACGTATTTCCGTAAGGGGTGGGCCCCGCCGTGCGCAGGCTGTGGTTTTCCCTGCCACGGCTCCCGCGCACGCGGGGCCCGGTACTTCGTCAGTCCAGTAGCGAGATGGCCGTGGGCGCGTCGTCGCGGCTCTGGGCCAGCTCCTCGAACTCGTTGATGGCGTTGATCTCGGTGCCCATGGCGATGTTGGTCACGCGCTCCAGGATCACTTCCACCACCACCGGTACGCGGTGCTGTTGCATCAGTTCGCGGGCCTGGGCGAAGGCCGCGCCGATCTGGTTCGGGTCGAACACGCGGATCGCCTTGCAGCCGAGGCCTTCCACCACGGCGACGTGGTCCACGCCGTAGCCGTTGAGTTCCGGCGCGTTGACGTTGTCGAACGCCAGCTGCACGCAGTAGTCGATCTCGAAGCCGCGCTGGGCCTGGCGGATCAGCCCCAGGTAGGAGTTGTTCACCAGCACGTGGATGTACGGCAGGTTGAACTGCGCGCCGGCGGCCAGCTCCTCGATCATGAACTGGAAGTCGTAGTCGCCGGACAGCGCCACCACCTGGCGGCTCGGGTCGGCCTTGACCACGCCCAGGGCCGCGGGGATGGTCCAGCCCAGCGGGCCGGCCTGGCCGCAGTTGATCCAGTGGCGCGGCTTGTAGACGTGGAGGAACTGCGCGCCAGCGATCTGCGACAGACCGATGGTGCTGACATAGCAGGTGTCCTTGCCGAAGAACTCGTTCATCTCCTCGTACACGCGCTGCGGCTTGACCGGCACGTTGTCGAAGTGGGTCTTGCGCTGCAGGGTGCGCTTGCGTTCGCGGCAGGCTTCGGCCCAGGCGCTGCGGTCCTTGAGCTTGCCGGCGGCTTTCCACTCGCGGGCCACTTCGAGGAAGGCGTCCAGCGCGGCGCCAGCGTCGGAAACGATGCCCAGGTCCGGGGTGAACACGCGGCCGATCTGGGTGGGTTCGATGTCCACGTGGATGAACTTGCGGCCGGCGGTGTAGACGTCCACGGAACCGGTGTGGCGGTTGGCCCAGCGGTTGCCGATGCCGAACACCAGGTCGGACTCCAGCAGGGTGGCGTTGCCATAGCGGTGCGAGGTCTGCAGGCCGCACATGCCGGCCATCAGCGGGTGGTCGTCGGGGATGGTGCCCCAGCCCATCAGGGTCGGGATCACCGGCACGCCGAGCAGTTCGGCGAATTCCACCAGCCTGGTCGAGGCATCGGCGTTGATGATGCCGCCGCCGGCGACCAGCAGCGGGCGCTCGGCGTCGTTGAGCAGGGCCAGGGCCTTCTCGGCCTGGGCGCGGGTGGCGCTCGGACGGTGCACCGGCAGCGGCTCGTAGGCGTCGATGTCGAACTCGATCTCGGCCATCTGCACGTCGAACGGCAGGTCGATCAGCACCGGGCCGGGGCGGCCGCTGCGCATTTCGAAGAAGGCCTTCTGGAAGGCGTAGGGCACCTGGCCCGGCTCCAGCACGGTGGTGGCCCATTTGGTCACCGGCTTGACGATGCTGGTGATGTCCACGGCCTGGAAGTCTTCCTTGTGCATCCGCGCACGCGGCGCCTGGCCGGTGATGCAGAGGATCGGGATGGAGTCGGCGGAGGCCGAGTACAGGCCGGTGACCATGTCGGTGCCGGCCGGGCCCGAGGTGCCGATGCACACGCCGATGTTGCCGGCGCTGGTGCGGGTGTAGCCTTCGGCCATGTGCGAGGCGCCCTCGACGTGGCGGGCCAGCACGTGGTCGATGCCGCCGAGCTTCTTCATCGCCGCGTACATGGGGTTGATGGCGGCGCCCGGCACGCCGAAGGCGGTGTCCACGCCTTCGCGGCGCATGACCAGGACGGCCGCCTCGATCGCTCTCATTTTGGCCATGACCTTTCCTCTTGAGTCGGTGGTTTTCTTGTTGGGGCCAAGGATGCCGGCTGTGCCAAAGCGACGGAATTGATGGATACTTCAGTTCTGTCGATATCTGGAGTATCGAATGGACCGCTATACCCTCATCCGCAGTTTCGTCCTGGTAGCGGACAACGGCAGCTTCGCCTCGGCGGCGCTCAGCGAAGGCGTGACGCCGGTGGTCATGGGCCGGCGCCTCGATGCGCTGGAGCAGCACCTGGGCGTGAAGCTGATGCACCGCTCGACCCGCGGCCTGCAGCTGACCGACCTCGGCGAGCAGTACCTGGAGCGCGCGCGCAGCCTGCTCAAGGACTTCGACGAGGCCGACGCCAGCGTCGCCCGCGGCGGCACCTCGGTGCGCGGGCACCTGGTGGTGTCGGCCCCGGCGGCCTTCGGCCGGCGCCACATCGCGCCCCACGCGCCGGCCTTCCTGGAGCGCTTCCCGGACCTGAAGCTGTCGTTCAACTTCACCGACAGCCTGGTGGACCTGGTGCGCCAGGGCTACGACATGGGCATCCGCATCGGCGAGGTCACCGACCCCAACTACGTGGCGGTGAAGCTGTTCCCCAACCGCCGGGTGGTCTGCGGCGCGCCCTCGTACTTCGAGCTGCACGGCGTGCCGCGCACTCTGGAAGACCTGGCGCGGCACAACTGCCTGGCCTTCAACCTGCAGGGTGGCCAGCAGCGCGGCTGGACCTTCCTGCGCGACGGCCGGCAGGTGGCGGTGCGGGTGTCCGGCAACCTCGACTGCAACGACGGCGAGTTGCTCTACGACTGGGTCAAGCAGGGCCTGGGCATCGGCTGGCGCTCCACCTGGGAGATCCAGGCCGAGCTCAAGGCCGGCGAGCTGGTGACGGTGCTCGACGAGTACGAGATTCCCGCCTACGACATCCAGGCGGTGTACCCGCAGCAGCGCTACCTGCCGGCCAAGGTGCGCTTTTTCATCGACTACCTGAAGGCCATCTACAACACCCCGGGGTACTGGGAAACCCGGCATCCTTGAGCGGCTGATTCGATACTGGCGTTGTATTTTTTTGTTTTTGTTGTTGTGTACAAAATGTCGCAGGATTGTATTTAATCGTTGCGTCCGGGGTTGCCTTCGGCTATTCCATCAAGGGCTTTGCAACGCCGCGCCGTTTTTCGGAAAAGGGCGCGGGCGAACGTCTCATCCCTTTGCGAGGAACCCCTCATGAGCGAAATCAACCTGGATACCGCCCTGGCCATCACCCACGGCGCCCTGGCCGCCGGCCGCGAACTGTCCACCGCGCCGCTGACCGTAGCGGTGCTCGACGCCGGCGGCCACCTGGTGGCCCTGCAGCGCGAGGATGGCGCCAGCCTGCTGCGCCCGCAGGTGGCCATCGGCAAGGCCTGGGGCGCGGTGGCCCTGGGCAAGTCCTCGCGCGCCCTGGCCGCCGACGCCCAGCAGCGCCCGTCGTTCATCGCCGCGGTGAACACCCTGGCCCAGGGCAACGTAGTGCCGGCGCCGGGCGGCGTGCTAATCCGCGACACGAGCAATCGGGTAATCGGCGCCATCGGCATCAGCGGCGACGCCTCGGACATCGACGAGCAATGCGCCATCCGCGGCATCCAGGCCGCCGGCCTGGTGGCCGACGCGGGGTAGGGTGAAAAGGGGCTGAACCCGGAGCGGCCGGATGCGAGGGCCAAACGGCGGATAACGCCTTAGGCGTTATGCGCCCTACAGCGGCAACGGCCGCATGCGGCCGCTGGCCTTGGCCGGCTCGCCGGCGTCCGGCGCGGTGCCGCGCAGCACCAAGCGGGTGATGGTCTCGGCGGCGGCCTCGAAGTCGGCATCGCTGAGGCTGTCCTTGCCGGTGACCATGGAAATCTGCCAGTCGAAGTCGGCGTAGGTCTGGGTCGCCGCCCAGATGGTGAACAGCAGGTGGTGCGGGTCCACCGGGGCCAATAGGCCGCGGTCGATCCAGCTCTGCAGGCAGGCGATGTTGCGCTGGGCCTGGGCGTTCAGCTCGTCCAGGTATTCCCTGGGCAGGTGCGGCGCGCCGTGCATCAGCTCGCTGGCGAACACCTTGGAGGCGTGCGGCAGCTCCTGGGAGATGCGCACCTTGGAGCGGATGTAGGCCTTGAGCGCCTCGGCCGGCTCGTCGTCCTCGCGGAACGGCGCGGAAGCCTGCAGCAGCGGCTCCACCACGCTTTCCAGCACGCAGCGGTAGAGGTTTTCCTTGGACTGGAAGTAGTAGTAGACGTTGGGCTTGGGCAGCCCGGCGCGCGCCGCGATGTCGCTGGTCTTGGTGGCGGCGAAGCCCTTTTCGGCGAACTCTTCGCTGGCGGCGCGGAGGATCAGGCGTCGGTTGCGTTCGCGAATGCTGGTCATGGTCTGCTGGGTCTTCTTGTGCGCGGGTAGCCCATGGCTGGGCCGGCGATGGTAGCACCGGCTCCGCGGGCCTCTCAAGCAAGGGCCTGGCGGCTGAAGTTGACCCGCGGTTCAGGTTTTCTGTAGAGTCTGCCGGACCCCGGTGCCGCCACGGCGCCCGGCCTTCCAAGAGCTCGCCGCCATGTCCGACAGCCAACTGGTCGACCCCTTCGGCCGCCGCATCACCTACCTGCGCCTGTCGGTGACCGACCGTTGCGACTTCCGCTGCACCTACTGCATGAGCGAAGACATGCAGTTCCTGCCGCGCGACCAGGTGCTGAGCCTGGAAGAACTCTACACGGTGGCCGACGCCTTCATCGCCCTGGGCGTGCGGCGCATCCGCATCACCGGCGGCGAGCCGCTGGTGCGCAAGGGCCTGAGCTCGCTGCTGGCGCGGCTCGGCGCGCGCCCCGAACTGGAAGACCTGGCGATCACCAGCAACGGCTCGCAACTGGCCGGCCGCGCGGCCGAGCTGCGCGCCGCCGGCGTGCGCCGACTGAACATCAGCCTGGACTCGCTGCGCCGCGAACGCTTCGCCGCCTTCACCCGCAGCGACCGCCTGCCCCAGGTGCTGGCAGGGATAGAGGCTGCGCGGGCAGCGGGTTTCGAGCGCATCAAGCTCAACTGCGTGGTGCAGAAGGGGCGCAACGACGACGAGGTCTGCGAACTGGTGGAGTACGCGCTGGCCCGCGGGCTGGACATCAGCTTCATCGAGGAGATGCCGCTGGGCAGCATCAGCAGCCACGACCGCGCGCAGACGCTGTGCAGCAGCGACGAGGTGCGCGCCCGCCTGGCCGAACACTGGCAACTGACGCCCAGCCTGGAGCGCAGCGGCGGCCCCTCGCGCTACTACCGCGTCGACGGGCTGCCCAGCCGCATCGGCTTCATCTCGCCGCACAGCCACAACTTCTGCGGCGACTGCAACCGCGTGCGCGTCACCGCCGAGGGCAAGCTGGTGCTTTGCCTCGGCCACGAAGGCGCGCTGGACTTGCGCCAACTGCTGCGCAGCCACCCCGGCGACGGTGCCCGGCTGCGCGCGGCGCTGGTCGAGGCGCTGCAGCTCAAGCCGCAGCGCCATCACTTCGACGCCGCCGAGCAGGTCCAGGTGCTGCGCTTCATGAGCATGACTGGCGGCTGAACGGAAGGCGGCAGTTCCTGCTTGGCAACTGACGGGGCCTTCCGTCAGCCGCAGGCTTTCCCTAGAATCACGCGGCCGATGTGCTGCGAGGCTGATGTGAGCGAGAGTCAACTGCGAATTCCACTGGGCGACTGCTGCCTGGTCTGCGAGGGTTTCCGCCAGCGGGTGGCGGGGCGGCCGTCGCTGGAAGTCGACGGCGATCTGCTCTGGGCCTTGGAGCACAGCAGCTGGCAGCCGCTGGCGGTGACGCTGGAACCGCTGGCCGACGGCGCCCGGGTCCGCCCGCTGCCGCTGGAGCGCCAGGCCGCCTTCGATGCGCCGCGGGCGCTGGACTGGCGCGACGACGAGGTGCGGATCGCCTGCCTGCCCGCCGTGCGCGATGCCCGGGCACTGCTCGACTGGTGCCGGGCGCGCTGGCCGGGGGCGGCCTTCGGCGCGCAGGCGCTCGATGCCCGGGCCTATGCCTGGGGCCGCCTGCTGCGCCTGGACTGCCGGCGCGCCGGGCTGGCCGTGGCCGGCCACGAGCATTTCCTGCTGCCCCATGCCTACCCTTGCGTGTACCTCGGCCACCTGGCCCTGGACTGGCGACGCTTGCGCTTCGAACCAAACGCCTGACGCCGTGATCTGAACAGAAGGTGCCTCGTTCGGCGACGGCGCCCGGGCTTTGCTTGTGCAACCGTGCTTGGCGGCGCGGAACCTCCGGCTTTCCCCGGCGGTCTGCTAGCGCGTCAAAGTGGAGGAGACCCAGAATGACAATCACAAAACGGGTAAGGCGCCTGGCGGCCGTGCTGGTGCTGGCGCAGTTGGGCGTGGTGGCCGAGGTGCCCCTGGCGCAGGCGGCCATGGTGGGCACCGGCGAGGTGCTGCAGGCGCAACAGCAGCACGTCGACCGCGAGCAGCTGCTGCGCATGCTCGATGACCAGGGCGTGCAGAAGAAGCTGCAATCCATGGGCGTGGAGCGCAGCCAGGTCGAGCAGCGCATCAAGAGCCTGTCCAACGAGGAGCTGGCGCAGTTCAACCAGCAACTGGATCAGGCGCCGGCCGGTGGCATCATCGGCATCATCATTCTGTTCCTGCTGATCTTCATCATCACCGACATGCTCTGCATCACGCATATCTTCACCTTCGTGCGGTGCCAGCGTTGAGGCACGCCGCCGCTGCCGTGGCCCTGGCCGCGCTGCTGCTCGGCGGCTGCGCCACGGCGCCGCGGTTGCCGGCGGAGGTCGACGCGCTGCCACGGCGCGTCGAGCTTTCCGCGGTGCAGTTCTTCCCGCAGCAGCAATACCAGTGCGGCCCGGCGGCGCTCGCCACCGTGCTCAACCAGCGCGGCGTGCGGGTGACGCCGAACCAGTTGAAGGAGCGGGTGTTCCTGCCGCAGCGCCAGGGCAGCCTGCAGGTCGAGCTGGTGGCCGCGGCGCGCGAGCGGGGCCTGCTGGTCTACCCGCTGCGCCCGCGCCTGGAGGACGTGCTCAAGGAAGTGGCCGCCGGCAACCCGGTGCTGGTGCTGCAGAACAACGGCCTGGACTGGTTGCCGATGTGGCATTACGCCGTGGTGGTCGGCTACGACCGCGACCGCCACGAACTGGTGCTGCGCTCCGGCATCACCCAGCGCCTGGTGATCGACTTCACCGCGTTCGACGTCACCTGGCGGCGCAGCGGGCGCTGGGCGGTGCTGACGCTGCCGGCCGACCGGCTGCCAGCCAGCGTCGAACCGACGCGCTGGCTGCGCGCGGCCCACGACCTGGAGGAAACCGGGCAACAGGCCCTCGCCGACCAGGCCTACCGCACCGCCACCCGGGCCTGGCCGCAGGAGCCGCTGGGCTGGTTCGCCCTGGCCAACGCCCGCTACGCCGCCGGCGACCTGGGCGAGGCCGAAGCGGCGCTGCGCCACAGCGTGGCCGCGCGGCCGGATTTCGCCGCCGCCTGGTACAACCTGGCCAACGTCATGGCCGAACGCGGCTGCGCCGAGCAGGCCCGCGCCCCGGCGAGCTGCGCGCACCAGCTGGCGCCGACGGATGCGCGTTTCCTCCAGGCGCCCCAGGCGGCACCGGTGGCTGCCGGGCAATGCAGCGCCGCGCCGGCCTGCCCCGTGCGCTGAGGCGCAGCGGGGCATTTTCTTTGAACCGCTGCGCTTGATCGCCGGCCTAAGTTGCATCCCTTGATGAGGTGCAACCCATGGCCAGCGACAAGCAGCAGCCGGCACGCGATACCGCCGGCAAGGGCGATACCGCGGACGATCTTTCCGCCGAGGAGCGCCGCAAGGTCGAGAAGGCCCAGCCACCCCGGGCGCTGGTGCTGCATGAGGTGATCCGCCTGCAGGGCAACCATGAGCTGGAGCGCACCCTGGCGGCGCTCTGGTGGTCGGCCCTGGCCGCCGGGCTGACCATCGGCCTGTCGTTGATGGCCATGGGGCTGTTCCGCGCCAAGCTGCCGGAGCACGACAGCGCGGCCATCGTCACCAGCCTGGGCTACCCGGTGGGCTTCCTCGCCATCATCCTCGCCCGCCAGCAGCTGTTCACCGAGAACACCCTCACCGCGGTGCTGCCGCTGATGAGCGAGCCGACCCTGCGCAAGGCTGGGCAGTTGTTGCGGCTATGGGGCGTGGTGTTGCTGGGCAACGTTGTCGGCGCGCTGCTGTTCGCCTACGCCATGCTGCACCTGCCGATCTTCGATGCGAAGACCGACCAGGCTTTCCTCGAGATCGGCCGCGAAGTCATGGAGAACGACGGCTGGCAGATGTTCTCCCGCGGCATCGTCTCCGGCTGGATGATCGCCACCATGGTCTGGCTGGTGCCGGCGGCGGAGAGCGCCAAGGTGTGGATCATCATCCTGGTCACCTACCTGATGTCGCTGGGCAGCTTCAGCCACATCGTGGTCGGCACCTGCGAGGTCGGCTACCTGATGTGGGCCGGCGAGCTGGGCTGGAAGGCCTTCCTGCTGGACTTCGCGCTGCCGACGCTGGCCGGCAACATCGTCGGCGGCAGCCTGATCTTCGCCCTGATCAGCCACGCGCAGATCCGCAGCGACAGCGGCGCGCCAACGAAAACGGCGCCCTAGGGCGCCGTCGTCGTCGTTCGCAGGGCGGGTTACACGCCCAGCTTGTCGCGCAGGTTGTAGTACCAGGCGCCGATCGCGGAGAACGGCACCTGGAACATGCGCCCGCCCGGGAAGGGGTAGTGCGGCAGGTCGGCGAAGGCGTCGAAACGCTCGGCCTGGCCGCGCAGGGCTTCGGCCAGCACCTTGCCGGCCAGGTGCGTGTAGGTGACGCCGTGGCCGCTGCAACCCTGGGAGTAGTAGATGTTGTCGCCGATCCGGCCGACCTGCGGCAGGCGCGAGAGGGTCAGCAGGAAGTTGCCGGTCCAGGCGAAGTCGATCTTCACGTTCTTCAGCTGCGGGAACACCTTGAGCATCTTCGGACGGATGATCGCCTCGATGTTCGACGGATCGCGGGCACCGTAGACCACGCCGCCACCGAAGATCAGGCGCTTGTCGCTGGTCAGGCGGTAGTAGTCGAGCAGGTAGTTGCAGTCCTCGACGCAGTAGTCCTGGGGCAGCAGGGTCTTGGCCAGCTCGTCGCCCAGCGGCTCGGTGGTGATCACCTGGGTGCCGCAGGGCATCGACTTGGACGCCAGTTCAGGGACCAGGCCGCCGAGGTAGGCATTGCCGGCGACCACCACGAACTTGGCCTTCACCCGGCCTTGCGGGGTATGCACCACCGGGTTGGCGCCACGCTCGATCTTCACCGCCGGGGACTGCTCGTGGATCACCCCGCCGAGGGATTCCACCGCCGCGGCTTCGCCCAGGGCGAGGTTCAGCGGGTGGATGTGGCCGCCGCTCATGTCGAGCATGCCGCCGACGTAGCTGTCGGTGGCCACGACTTCGCGGATGCGCTTGGCGTCCAACAGCTCCAGCTGGGTGTGGCCGAAGCGCTCCCAGAGCTTCTTCTGCGACTCCAGGTGGCCCATCTGCTTGGCGCTGAGGGCGGCGAACACGCCACCGTCCTTCAGGTCGCACTGGATGTCGTACTTGGCGATGCGCTCACGGATGATGCGGCCGCCCTCGAAGGCCATCTGGCCGAGCAGTTGCGCCTGCTTCGGGCCGACGGTGCGTTCGATGACGTCGATGTCGCGGCTGTAGCTGTTGACGATCTGGCCACCGTTGCGGCCGGATGCGCCGAAGCCGACCTTGGCGGCTTCCAGCACGGTCACCTTGAAGCCGTTCTCCAGCAGGAAGAGGGCGGTGGACAGGCCGGTGTAGCCCGCGCCGATGATGCACACGTCGGTTTCGGTCTCGCCCTTGAGTTCGGGGCGCGCAGGGACCGGATTGGCCGAGGCTGCATAGTAGGAAGTGGGATAAGAAGTGTGCGGCATATTGCACCTGTGTTTGTTATTTTTTACGAGATGGGCTGATGCTACCCGAGTCGAAATCACTCGGCTAGTGGCCGTGCAAAATTTTTTACGCAAGGACGAACATAAAAAAATTCCCTTTTTCAGGGGGTTAGCGAAAAAATGCTTGACGGTTCAACGCCTTCGCGTAGAATGCGCCCCCATCGCTAGGCACATAGCTCAGTTGGTTAGAGCACCACCTTGACATGGTGGGGGTCGTTGGTTCGAGTCCAATTGTGCCTACCAAATTCCCGCTTCGGCGGTAGCGAGAGGGCGATCTTAAGCGGTCGCCCTTTTCTTTAGGCACATAGCTCAGCTGGTTAGAGCACCACCTTGACATGGTGGGGGTCGTTGGTTCGAGTCCAATTGTGCCTACCAATTCACCGCTTCGGCGGTAGCAGAAAGGGCGATCCGAGAGGGTCGCCCTTTTTGTTTGCGCGCGATTTGGGCTGATCGCGGACGGAGTCCGCTCCTACCGCATGAGCGAGCATGGCTTTTTGTAGGATGGTGTTGAGCGAAGCGATACCCATCAGCGCAACCGCATGGGGTTCGCAAGCTCAACACCATCCTACGAAAAGCACCTCGGCGCGGCCCGCAGGAAAGCGCGGGCGTAGGAGCGGACTCCGTCCGCGATTGGATTCACCGGCCGCGCCGGGCGCCCCTGCGTGCTCAGCGGCGCTCGAAGCCGGGCCCGCCGCCATGGCCGCCACCGCCATGCCCGCCGCCTCCCGGCCCACCGAAGGGCGGGAAGAACGGCCAGCAGCCGGAGAGCGAGACGAGGGCGAGCAGCAGGGCGACTTTGGTCAATCTGGAAAGCATGGCGACACCAGGGTTGGAAAAATGGGCGCAAAGTAGACACGCCCGCACCGCGGGTGTCCCGAGAAACCTGGTATCGGCAGGGTAAGGTTTGTATCGGCGCCGATGCGTTCGTCCGGCGGCTCAGGCGGCGTTGGCGCTGTGCCTGAGGTCGGGGATCAGGGCGCGCAGCGCAGGGCGGGGCAGCGGACGGCCGGTGAAGTCGCCCTGGGCTAGGTGGCGGCCAGGCGCCGCTCCGGGGTGGCGACGATCGGCTGGTAGGCCAGGGGCAGTTCGCCGAATTGCAGCGCGCGGCTGGGTGTCCGCCACGCAGAGCACGCCCAGGGCGCGGCCGCTGGCGTCCTTGGATTTTTCGCTGCGCATCACGTATTCCCTCGTGGGCGTTGTCGGTCCCTGGCGTTGCGGGCGCATCGAGCGACGAATTGCCGGCCGGGGTTCAGCAGCCAATCGACGGCAATCGGTGTAGTTTGTCCGGCAAAAGTGCGGTGGCGTTTCGTGGCTACTGCTGGTCGGGAAGTGCGGGAGGCGTGGCATGAGTGGTGGGTGGGGCCGGGGGCTCGGGGTGTTTCTGCTGTGCGCGGCGAGTGGGTTGGCAACGGCCGCCGGGCTGGCGGAATGGCCGGAGGGCTGGCAGGTGACGCGTTCGCCCGAGGCGCCGGACGACGCTGCGGCGCTGCGCCGCGAGCGCGGCGTCAAGCTGGCGGCGGATGGCTCCCAGGCGCTGGTGGTGGAAATCACCCGCAGCCGCCTGGCCGAGGTGAAGGATGTGGATCTGCAGCGGGTGATCCTGCAGATGCGCAAGTCGCTGCAGGTCGACTTCCTGCGCCAGGGCTTCCAGGCGGCCTGCAGCAAGCCGCGGCAAGCTTCCCTTGGGGGCTTGGACGGCCTGGAGCTGGTCTGCTCGATCAGCCAGAACGGCAACGAGGCCATGAAGCAGGGTGTGCAGGTGGCGCTGGGCAGGGAGGCGGCCTATTCGCTGACCTATGCCGCGCCGGCGGCCGATTACCCGCAGCGACTTGCCGAGGTGGCGGCGCTCAAGGCTGGCCTGCGCCTGGAGTGAGCGGGCCGGAAATGAAAAAGCCCCGCATTCGCGGGGCTTTTCGTCGGGTGCCGGTCAGGCGGCCAGGGTGCTCTGCACGCGGGCGATGACGGCCTGCAGCGGCTCTGCGGCCTGGTACTGCTGCGGATAGAGCCGTTCGCTATGGCAGGCGACGCCGTATTCGTCCACCAGGGCGAAACTGAAGCTGTCTTTGCGCGGTGCCAGGATGATGCAGTTGAGCGGGGCGAAAGCTGCCTTGAGGGTGCCGATCGCCTCCTGGATCTGAGTGCTTTTTTTCATATTGTCTTTCTTCCAAATAGTCACGGTCTTATGACCGCGTGAAACGTAAAAAACTCCGGTCGAACGCAGAATGCGTGATATCCATGACCGGAATGTGGCAGCGAATGAAAACTCGAAGAGGTCTTTCGAGGGCGCCATGGCGGGAGAATACGCCAACCCCCGAAGTTCGGGCTTGCCAAATATGTAAGGACGATTTGCTGCGCCTTGAGGGGCGCGCTGGATGCGCCTGCCAGTGACTGGCTGCTGGCCGTGGCCCTGTGTGTCCCGGCTGCTGCGCCCTGGTTTGGGGTGGGCGGCGACGGGAGGGGCGACCTGAAGTTCATGACTCGCGGGCAGCATTATCCGGATACCGGGCGGGTCTTTCAAGTGCGGATCGTCAGAGGATGTTTCCGAGGAGCTTCCCGCGGCGGCGTCGGCCGCCGCGGGGCGGGCATCACTTCTGCAGCCAGGACTCCACGGTCTCGGCGCCGTACTGCTGTTTCCAGGCCTTCAGGGTCTTGTGGTTGCCACCCTTGGTTTCCACCACTTCGCCGTTGTTCGGGTTCTTGTACACCTTCAACTGGCGGCTGCGGCGCGGGGCGCTGGCGGCCGGCGCGGCGGCGGCGTTGTTGGCGGTGCCCTGCGGGTCGAGGATGTCGATGACGTTGCGCAGGTTCATGCCGTATTCGTCCATCAGGGCCTGCAGCTGATCCTTGAATTCCAGTTCCTTCTTCAGGGAGCTGTCGTTCTTCAGCTTTTCCAGCAGGGCCAGTTGTTCTTTGAGCAGGCGTTCGGCTTCACGGAATTCCGCGAGTTTGGACATGTTTGCACTCCAGGGCAGGTCATTCCGAAACGGATATCGGTGCGCAGCTATTCGGCGACCATTGTGTTCGGAAAGTTATGTGGGCGGCGAATTATTAATTTAAATAAGCGAGCGATGCAATAATTAATCTTCGATAAGGTGTTTTTCACGGCATTGCAAAGGTCCTTCCGAATGTATGGCTTTATCGCCATGCCGCGAATCGCGGATAATCGCCTCCCATCAACTAGATGGCGGTTCGCCATGGGGATCGCCGATATCTTGCGTGCGCCATGGGATAGGGGATGTAGATGCTTTCGAATGTCCAGTCGTATTCACTCAATGGACATGAACTGGTCTGCCTGGTGCAGGGGGAGGGGGTGCCGCTGGTATTGGTGCACGGCTCGCTTTGCGATTACCGCTACTGGCAATGGCAGTTGCGCGGTTTGGGCGAGCGCTATCGTCTGCTGGCGCCCAGTCTTCGACATTATTATCCGCAGCGCTGGAATGGCGAGGGCGCGGACTTCACTACCGCGCAACATGTCGAGGACCTGCTCGCGCTGATCGACATGCAGGGCGAGCCGGTACACCTGCTGGGGCATTCGCGCGGCGGCAATATCTGCCTGCGGCTGGCGCTGGAGGCGCCTGGGAGCCTGCGTTCGCTGGTGCTGTGCGACCCCGGCGGGGATTTCGCCGCCGACCTGTTCCAGGCGGCCGGCGTGCCCGTGCCGGCGGCGCCGGCCGAGCGCAACCGTTTCCGCGAGCAGGCGCTGCAACTGATCCGCCAGGGCGAGGTCGAGGCGGGCCTGGAGTTGTTCGTCGACACCGTCAGCGGGCCGGGGATCTGGCGGCGTTCCTCGCGGCACTTCCGCGACATGGCCACCGATAACGCCATGACGCTGATCGGTCAGGTCGCCGATCGGCCGGAGCCGCTCGGGCGCGCACGCCTGGCCACGCTGGCGGCGCCGACCCTGCTGCTGCGCGGCGAACTCAGCCCCGAGCCCTTCCCGCAGGTGGTCCAGGCCCTGGCGCAGACGCTGCCGGACGTGCACAGCCAAGTCATCGCCGGCGCTTCCCACGGCATGAACGCCACGCGCCCGGCCGCTTTCAATCGCGCCGTGCTGGAGTTCATCGACGCGCACTGATGCCGCTCGTCAGTTGCCTCCACATGCAGTACCATGGCGACCTGCCCCGCTTGTCGGGGCTTCGTTCGTTTTTCTTCCAGTGATCTCCGTCCGCGCGCGCAAGCGCAGGGTGCCGAAAAGGCGCCTGCCACTGTGAGGCAGGCCTGCCCGGCGGGCGACGCTTACTGGCACATCCCAACCCATGTGGCCTTTCGTAGGGGTCACCACTAGGAGAGGAGGCGCCATGCCCATCATTACTCTTCCCGACGGTAGTCAGCGGTCCTTCGATCACCCGGTCAGCGTGGCCGAGGTGGCGCAATCCATTGGTGCGGGCCTGGCCAAGGCCACCGTGGCCGGCAAGGTCAACGGCAAGCTGGTCGATGCTTGCGACAAGATCGAACACGACGCGACCCTGCAGATCATCACCCCGAAGGACGAGGAAGGGCTGGAAATCATCCGCCACTCCTGCGCGCACCTGGTCGGCCATGCGGTCAAGCAGCTGTACCCGAGCGCGAAGATGGTCATCGGCCCGGTAATCGACGAAGGCTTCTATTACGACATCTCCTTCGAGCGCCCCTTCACCCCTGAAGACATGGCGGCGATCGAGAAGCGCATGGCCGAGCTGATCGACAAGGACTACGACGTCATCAAGAAGATGACCCCGCGTGCCGAAGTCATCGAGGTGTTCAAGTCCCGCGGCGAGGACTACAAGCTGCGCCTGGTCGAGGACATGCCCGACGAGAAGGCGATGGGCCTGTACTACCACGAAGAGTACGTGGACATGTGCCGCGGCCCGCACGTGCCCAACACCCGCTTCCTCAAGGCCTTCAAGCTGACCAAGATTTCCGGCGCCTACTGGCGCGGCGACTCGAAGAACGAGCAGCTGCAGCGCATCTACGGCACCGCCTGGGCCGACAAGAAGCAGTTGGCCGCCTACGTCCAGCGCATCGAAGAGGCCGAGAAGCGCGACCACCGCCGCATCGGCAAGCAGCTGGACCTGTTCCACCTGCAGGAAGAAGCGCCGGGCATGGTGTTCTGGCACCCCAACGGCTGGACCGTCTACCAGGTGCTCGAGCAGTACATGCGCAAGGTGCAGCGCGAGCACGGCTACGTCGAGGTGCGCACCCCGCAGGTGGTCGACCGCATCCTCTGGGAGCGTTCGGGCCACTGGTCGAACTACGCCGAGAACATGTTCACCACTTCGTCGGAAAGTCGCGATTTCGCGGTCAAGCCGATGAACTGCCCGTGCCACGTGCAGATCTTCAACCAGGGCCTGAAGTCCTATCGCGACCTGCCGCTGCGCCTGGCCGAGTTCGGCGCCTGCCACCGCAACGAGCCCTCGGGCGCGCTGCACGGCATCATGCGCGTGCGCGGCTTCACCCAGGACGATGCGCACATCTTCTGCACCGAGGACCAGGTGAAGAAGGAAGCGGCCGACTTCATCAAGCTGACCCTGCAGGTCTACGCCGACTTCGGCTTCTCCGACATCTCCATGAAGCTGTCCACCCGTCCGGCCAAGCGCGTGGGCTCCGAAGAGCTGTGGGATCGCGCCGAAGGCGCGCTGGCGGACGCCCTGAACGAATCCGGCCTGGAGTGGGAATACCAGCCGGGCGAGGGCGCCTTCTATGGCCCGAAGATCGAGTTCACCCTGAAGGACTGCCTGGGCCGTAACTGGCAGTGCGGCACCCTGCAGTACGACCCGAACCTGCCGGAGCGCCTGGACGCCAGCTACATCGCCGAGGACAACAACCGCAAGCGCCCGGTCATGCTGCACCGCGCCATCCTCGGTTCCTTCGAGCGCTTCATCGGCATGCTGATCGAGCACTACGCCGGCCTGTTCCCGGCCTGGCTGGCGCCGACCCAGGCGGTGGTCATGAACATCACCGACAAGCAGGCCGATTTCGCCGAGGAAGTGGTCCGTACGCTCGAGGAAAGCGGATTCCGTGCCAAGTCCGACTTGAGAAACGAGAAAATCGGCTTTAAAATCCGCGAGCATACTTTGCTCAAGGTTCCCTATCTCCTGGTTATTGGAGACAGGGAGGTTGAATCGAAGGCCGTCGCCGTACGTACGCGCGAAGGGGAAGATCTCGGCTCGATGCCGCTTTCCCAGTTCGTCGAGCTGTTGACTCGGGCGGTTTCCCGGCGTGGTCGCCAAGACTCGGAGTAATCATTATTAAGCGTGAAATGAGACAGGATAAGCGGGCTCTCCCGAAACCACCGATCAACGAGAACATCACCGCACGCGAAGTGCGTCTGATCGGTGCCGACGGTCAGCAGATCGGCGTAGTGACCCTTGATGAGGCGCTGCGCCACGCCGACGAGGCCAAGCTGGACCTGGTTGAAATCTCTGCCGATGCGGCGCCTCCTGTCTGCCGCATCATGGATTACGGCAAGCACCTGTTCGAGAAGAAGAAGCAGGCGGCTGCGGCGAAGAAAAACCAGCACCAGCAACAGATCAAAGAAATCAAGTTTCGTCCAGGGACGGAAGAAGGGGATTACCAGGTAAAACTACGCAACCTGGTACGTTTCCTTAGTGAAGGGGACAAGGCCAAGGTATCCCTGCGATTCCGTGGTCGTGAGATGGCCCACCAGGAGCTGGGCATGGAGCTGTTGAAGCGGGTCGAGACCGACCTCGCCGAATACGGCACCGTGGAACAGCATCCTAAGCTGGAAGGACGCCAGCTGATGATGGTCATCGCTCCCAAGAAGCGTAAATAACCTCCCGGGCACTGGCAGGCCTGATGGTTATCAGTTGTTAACGAATGCGGAGTACTAAACATGCCAAAGATGAAAACCAAGAGTGGCGCCAAGAAGCGCTTCAAAGTGACTGCTGGTGGCATCAAGCACAAGCACGCTTTCAAGAGCCACATCCTGACCAAAATGACCACCAAGCGTAAGCGTCAGCTGCGCGGCACCTCGATGCTCGCTGCTTCCGACGTTCGCCGTGTAGAACGCTCCCTGCGTCTGCGTTGATTTCTGGTAGAGGATAGATAAATGGCTCGTGTTAAGCGTGGCGTGATTGCCCGTCGTCGTCACAAGAAGATTCTGAAACTCGCCAAAGGCTACTACGGCGCGCGTTCCCGCGTGTTCCGCGTTGCCAAGCAGGCGGTGATCAAGGCCGGCCAATATGCCTACCGTGACCGTCGTCAGCGCAAGCGTCAGTTCCGCGCCCTGTGGATCGCCCGTATCAACGCTGGTGCTCGTCAGAACGGTCTGTCCTACAGCCGTCTGATCGCCGGCCTGAAAAAGGCGGCCATCGAGATCGACCGTAAGGTCCTGGCCGATCTGGCTGTGAACGAAAAAGCGGCGTTTACCGCGATTGTCGAAAAAGCGAAGGCAAGCTTGGCTTAAGCCCTAAGACAATCACCGGATTTTTATCCGGGACGTAACGTCACCGATAGGGGAAGAGCCTAACCGCTCTTCCCCTATTTCGTATCTGGAGTTGGTACATGGAAAACCTGGACGCGCTGGTCTCCCAAGCCCTGGAGGCTGTGCGACATACCGAAGACGTCAATGCCCTGGAACAGATCCGGGTTCACTATCTCGGCAAGAAAGGCGAGCTGACCCAGGTGATGAAGACCCTGGGCGACCTGCCGGCCGAAGAGCGCCCCAAGGTGGGTGCGCTGATCAACGTTGCCAAGGAAAAGGTCCAGGAGGCGCTCAACGCCCGCAAGACCGACCTGGAAGGCGCCGCGCTGGCGGCGAAGCTGGCGGCCGAGCGCGTCGACGTGACCCTGCCGGGCCGCGGCCAGACCTCCGGTGGCCTGCATCCGGTGACCCGTACCAAGGAACGCATCGAGCAATGCTTCACCCGCATCGGCTATGAAGTGGCCGAGGGCCCGGAAGTCGAAGACGACTACCACAACTTCGAAGCGCTCAACATCCCCGGCCACCACCCGGCGCGGGCGATGCACGACACCTTCTACTTCAACGCGAGCATGCTGCTGCGCACCCACACATCGCCGGTACAGGTGCGCACCATGGAGAGCCAGCGCCCGCCGATCCGCATCGTCTGCCCCGGCCGCGTGTACCGCTGCGACTCCGACCTGACCCACTCGCCGATGTTCCACCAGGTCGAAGGCCTGCTGATCGATGAAGACGTCAGCTTCGCCGACCTCAAGGGCACCATCGAGGAGTTCCTGCGCGCCTTCTTCGAGAAGGAATTCTCGGTGCGCTTCCGCCCGTCGTTCTTCCCCTTCACCGAGCCTTCGGCGGAAGTCGACATCCAGTGCGTGCTGTGCAGCGGCAAGGGCTGCCGCGTGTGCAAGCAGACCGGCTGGCTGGAAGTCATGGGCTGCGGCATGGTGCACCCCAACGTGCTGCGCATGTCCGGCATCGACCCGGAGAAATACCAGGGCTTCGCCTTCGGCATGGGCATCGAACGCCTGGCCATGCTGCGCTACGGCGTCAACGACTTGCGCCTGTTCTTCGACAACGACCTGCGCTTCCTCGGGCAATTCCGCTAGGCCGCGTACGACGTCAACGAATTCTTAGGAGAGCAGGATGAAATTCAGTGAACAATGGCTGCGGAGCTGGGTGAACCCGCAGGTTTCCCGCGACGAGCTGGTGGCTCGTCTGTCCATGGCCGGCCTTGAGGTCGACGCCGTAATCCCCGTCGCCGGCGCCTTCAGCGGCGTGGTGGTGGGCGAGGTGCTGAGCACCGAACAACACCCGGACGCCGACAAGCTGCGCGTCTGCCAGGTCAGCAACGGCAGCGAGACCTTCCAGGTCGTCTGCGGCGCGCCCAACGTGCGCCCGGGCCTGAAGATCCCCTTCGCCATGATCGGCGCCGAACTGCCGGGCGACTTCAAGATCAAGAAGGCCAAGCTGCGCGGCGTCGAGTCCAACGGCATGCTGTGCTCGGCCAAAGAGCTGGAAATCAGCGACGACAACGCCGGCCTGATGGAACTGGCCGCCGACGCCCCGGTGGGCGCGAGCATCCGCGACTACCTGGAACTGGACGATGCCTCCATCGAGATCGGCCTGACCCCCAACCGTGGCGACTGTCTGTCCCTGACCGGCCTGGCCCGCGAAGTGGGCGCGCTGTACTCGGCGCCGGTCACTTTCGTCGATGTGAAGCCGGTCGCCCCCGGCATCGATGACGTCCGTCCCATCGAGCTGCTAGCGCCGAATGCCTGCCCGCGCTATTTGGGCCGCGTCATCCGCAACGTCGATCTGAGCAAGCCGACGCCGCTGTGGATGGTCGAGCGCCTGCGCCGTTCCGACATCCGCAGCATCGACGCCGCAGTGGACATCACCAACTACGTGATGCTGGAGCTGGGCCAGCCGATGCATGCCTTCGACCTCGACGAGATCAAGGGCGGCATCCGCGTGCGCATGGCCGAAGAGGGCGAGAAGCTGGTGCTGCTGGACGGCCAGGAAGTCGCCCTGCGTACCGACACCCTGGTTATCGCCGACCACGAACGCGCCCTGGCCATGGCCGGCGTGATGGGCGGCGAGCACAGCGGCGTCAGCGCCAAGACCCGTGACCTGTTCCTGGAAAGCGCCTTCTTCGACAACATCGCTGTTGCCGGCAAGGCCCGTTCCTACGGCCTGCACACCGACGCCTCGCACCGCTACGAGCGTGGCGTGGACTTCCAACTGGCCCGCCGCGCCATGGAGCGCGCCACCGAACTGCTGCTGCAGATCGTCGGCGGCGAAGCCGGTCCGGTGGTCGAGCAGGTCAGCCAGGCCCACCTGCCCAAGGTCGAGCCGGTGGTGCTGCGCATCGAGCGAGTCACCCAGATGCTCGGCATGGAAATGGATGCTGCGGAAATCGAGCGTCTGCTCACCGCGCTGGAGTTCCAGGTGCAAGCCGATGGGGAAGGGCGCTGGAAGGTCGGCGTGCCCAGCCACCGCTTCGACGTTTCCCTGGAAGTCGACCTGATCGAGGAACTGGGCCGCCTGTACGGCTACAACCGACTGCCGGTGCGCTACCCGCAGGCGCGCCTGGCGCCCAACACCAAGTCGGAAACCCAGGCCGAGCTGCCGGCGCTGCGCCGCCTGCTGGTCGCCCGCGACTACCAGGAAGCCATCACCTACAGCTTCATCGATCCCAAGCTGTTCGAACTGTTCAGCCCGGGCGTGCAGCCGCTGATGCTGGCCAACCCGATCTCCGCCGACATGGCCGCCATGCGCGCCTCGCTGTGGCCGGGCCTGGTCAAGGCACTGCAGCACAACCTGAACCGCCAGCAGACCCGCGTGCGCCTGTTCGAGAGCGGCCTGCGCTTCGTCGGCCAGCTCGAGGGCCTGCAGCAGGAAAACATGCTGGCCGGCGTCATCTGCGGCAGCCGCGAGCCAGAAGGCTGGAGCAACGTGCGCGAAGGCGTCGACTTCTTCGACATCAAGGCCGACGTCGAAGCGCTGCTGGCCAGCGCTAGCGCCGCCGATGCCTTCGCCTTCGTCCCCGGCGAACACCCGGCGCTGCACCCGGGCCAGACCGCCCGCGTCGAGCGCGATGGCGAACTGGTCGGCTACGTCGGCGCCCTGCACCCGGAACTGGCCAAGGCTCTGGACCTCGATCGTCCGGTCTACCTGTTCGAGCTGGTACTGGGCGAACTGGTCCGCGGCCGCCTGCCGAAGTTCAGCGAACTGTCGCGTTTCCCCGAGGTGCGCCGCGACCTGGCGCTGGTGGTCAACCGCGATATTCCAGCCGAATCCGTCCTGTCGACCATCCGCGAAGAGGCCGGCGAATTCCTGACCGACCTCAGGCTGTTTGATGTCTATCAGGGTAAAGGTATTGATCCGCTTGGAAAAAGCTTGGCCGTCGGCTTGACCTGGCAGCATCCATCACGCACTCTTAACGATGACGAGGTGAACGCGACTACGCAGAAAATCGTCGCCTCGCTGGAGCAAAGGTTCAACGCCACGTTAAGGAAGTAGCGTATGGGGGCTCTGACGAAAGCTGAGATTGCCGAACGTCTGTATGAAGAGCTGGGCCTGAACAAACGGGAAGCCAAGGAACTGGTGGAACTCTTCTTCGAAGAGATCCGCCAGGCGCTGGAGCACAACGAACAGGTGAAACTGTCCGGTTTCGGCAATTTCGACCTGCGCGACAAACGCCAGCGCCCGGGTCGCAACCCGAAGACGGGAGAGGAAATCCCGATCACGGCCCGCCGCGTCGTCACCTTTCGTCCAGGCCAGAAACTGAAAGCCAGGGTTGAGGCTTATGCTGGAACCAAGTCATAACGACGAACTGCCCCCCATTCCGGGCAAGCGCTACTTCACCATCGGTGAAGTGAGCGACTTGTGCGCAGTGAAACCGCACGTGCTGCGGTATTGGGAACAGGAGTTCCCGCAGCTCAACCCGGTCAAGCGCCGCGGCAACCGCCGATATTATCAGCGCCAGGACGTGCTGATGATCCGCCAGATCCGCGCGCTCCTGTACGACCAAGGCTTCACCATCGGCGGGGCGCGCCAGCGCCTCTCCGGCGACGAAGCCCGCGAAGACATCACCCAGTACAAGCAACTCATCCGCCAGATGATCGCGGAACTGGAAGACGTTCTTCACGTGCTGCGCAAGTAGCTGAAAAAAATGAAAAAAGTGCTTTGCCGAAAGAAAACCTTACGGTATAGTGCGATCCGCCAACCGGGCAACCGGAAGGCAACGTCGGGGCGTAGCGCAGCCTGGTAGCGCACTTGCATGGGGTGCAAGGGGTCGAGTGTTCGAATCACTCCGTCCCGACCAAAAAAACCTAGAAAATCCAGTCACTTAGCGGTGACTGGATTTTTTTATGGGCGCATTTTTTATCTCAGGCCCTAGAGAGTACTTGTGGTGACCGTTTGGTGACCGTTTGTGCTGGGCTTGGTTCTTTAACTTGGGGTACCCCTTAAGTAATCGGCCAAAAGCGGACGTCTGTGACTGGCTCTATCGACCCGAAGTGGCCATTCGCTTTCCCAGGATCCCATTGAGTTACTCGGCCGCTAGTCGCTTGCCACTGGATATGCCATGCAGGTCCATTGGCACTCGTTTCTTCACAAACGCATCCGCCCCCTGAGACGTTCAACAAATGCGAGGCTCAGCAAGTAGCTATGATTTGCGTTGATTGCATAAGGCCGGCTCCACTCAAGAAATTGGTCGACACACACGGCGCGGAGGGTGACTGCAAGTACTGCGGCCGTCCTGGGCATGCTATAGAGTCGAAGCAGCTGTTCAACTACGTTTACGAGCGCGTTGCGGAGAATGTTGCCAGCAAGGATGACCTGTCCCACTACGAGCTCGGCTTGCTATATCACTGTGGATCGGACTTCGTTGCCGTTTCGACTATCGATATCGTCCTCGCGGAGTGGTTTGAGCTCGGCAACGAACCTTACTTTGAGGATCTCTGCGGTGCCGTTCCACCTGAGTTCAAGGTGGATGACGCGGGGGACGAAACGCATTTTTATAGCGATGATGGCACGTTGGAGCAGAACATCTACGAGGGCCGCTGGAAGAAGTTCATTGAGGATGTCCACTACAAACACCGCTACTTCAATGTCGGAGCCGACCAGTTCCTCCATTCCGTTTTTTCGGTGCTGGTGACCGACGGCAACCAGCCAAAGCCGGAGGTAGTGCGGACCATCGCACATGGCGAGGTGCTCTACCGGGCACGCCATGCCCAGAACCAAAAGCAGGCGGAAGAAATCATCGGCAATCCTGCCGGTCAGTTCGGGCCCACACCAAAGCATCTGGCCAGCAGCCAACGGATGACCCCGAGTGGCATCTCCGCCCTATATTGCGCATTGGAGCGAGAGACCTGCCTCAGCGAAATCCGCTCCATCACTGGCGACCATGTAATCAGTGTCGCCCTAACACCTATCGGCGAGCTGCGACTTCTGGACCTCACTGCTCTGGACCGCGTAGAGCCACCGGCGCTCACATTGTTAGACGAAGGGTTCCGCGAGTCACTACATCAGAAAGTGTTCCTAGGCTCGCTGGTAAAGAAGATGTCCCGGCCCAAGGTGCGCAACAACGAGTTGAGCTATTTGTCGACGCAGGTGGTCTTCGAGTATTTGCGGCTGCATTTCGGCAAGTACGTGGATGGCCTGGTGTTCCCCTCCGTCCAAACGGGCGAGGCAGGGACCAACGTGGTCATCTTCCCTGAAGCCAGCCGACTTTCCTACGTGCCTCCGGCCGATCCTGATCCGGTGGGCGGGCCTGCCCCAATCGCCGTACCACCGGAAAACCTATTTGGGTCGCCGGCCAAACTGGCCGTCGTGGCTGACTCCATCCGGTTTCACAAGGTCACTGCGATTGAAACTAAGGCCAAGGAGTACAAACATATTTACGGCCTGTTCATGAGTGACTTGAACCGTAAGCGCCTAGGCTCGGAATTCGAATAAGTGGGGTGATGGCGAAAGTTTTGGCTTCTGCTAGGAGAGAGCCCTATCCATAGGGGCCAGTTATGGACGTCCGCTCCGGCCAGAAGCAGCCACTTAGGTTGCGCTGCTTTCGACCCGCTCGCATTGTTTTGTCCGAAGGTCGCTCGTGCGCGGACGGAAACATCCCCATACCGGTCTTGTTAACGTACTGGCCACATGACAGGATCTAAAACTTGATCCTGTAGCGATTGCATAGCATGTCGAACGCCTCCGATACCGAAGAAGCCGCAGCCCCGTCAACGGGGTCGGTTTTTCGTGACGCCTTCCGCCTCCTATGCATTCTTTTAGAGGGGAGCACACTCGCAACAGAGGGCGAAGGCGCCGAAGGATTTGATCGGGTTTTTCACGGCGAGAAGCGTGCTCAGGCGATCGTATTCTACGTTTGCTACCCCGACTACCTCGCGAATAGGCTGCTCGACCTACACGATGCTGGCCAGCCAGGGCTTCTTAGTACGGTCGAGAAGATCTTCGCCGAAGATGAGCCGAGCGTAAGGTTGGCAAAGATGATCCGCTGGCACCGCGGCGCCTACTTTGATCTTGATAACTCGCTCGGCGTGCTGAGCTTCTATGAGTTAATCCGCCCCGTTCAGAGGACGCTCCCCAATCTCGGTTCTCAGCATGACTACCTGCTCGGACCTAAGGCTGCAGCCTTCGTGCAAGACGCCGTAAAGATGCAGCCTGCCCTCGCTTGGTATCTCGAGCGGGCGCGACTCGCAATGAAGGTTAGCGGTCTGAAGTCCGGTCACGCCCTCAAGGCCGAACAGTATAAGTTTGAGGAATATGAAGGAACGAAGCACAGCGGTGTGATTCCGTCGATCGCCGATCAGGTCAAGAAGCGCTTCGATAAGGCCAAAGTGGGGGACAGGGATGAGCGTCAGTAACACAATCAATTGGATTGACGAGATCGCCGCTAAATCGCGTGTCGAACGAGACGAAGTCACTAAGATCCTCCTCTCCCACGGTATAGAAGAGGACTCAACTCTTCCTCGAAAGCGCTCTCTCACCCTCAAACGGGTGCTGTTCCGCGGGATAAAGCACGGCGAAGAAGACCCATTTGAATTCCTGTGGGACGGTCTTGGCAACGGGATTTGGGGCCTTTTGACCGACGACAACGGCAAGGGTAAGTCCTCGATTCTTGGGCTGGTGCGCGGCGCTCTCCGTGGCGAGCTCCCAGGAAGTCGGCTCAAGCCAGATGTTTGGGGTTGGCTGAGCGAGTTCGAACTTGATTTCCTTATTGACGAGCACATTCACAGGATTTGCTTGATGAAACCTGCGGGTGCGACCGAGGCTGCAGCTGCTGTCGCCACTTTGTCGCGATTCGATAACGGTAGGGAGTTGGTGATTAAGCGAGGAATCCCCGACGACGCTTTTGGGAAGGCGGTCGACTCGCTGTTCATGGATGAGCTCGGCTTTTCCCGAGTGAGGGCGTACCGGGCTAGGCAAGGAGAAGCCGCGGAACATGGCTGGCCGGCCATGTGCGCTGCGCTTTTCATCACCGGACCAGGCGACACCCTTTTCGGCGATACCGCTCAAGACGCCATCCATTTACGCCTGATCCAGCTCTTCATCGGCTTGCCCTGGATCACAACTTACACTTGCGCGTCTACCGGCCTGAAAGCGGTGTCAGCTCGCCTCGCGAAGGAGACAACTGGCAAGAGCGACCGGGTCGTGAGCCGTATCAGGGAGCTCGAGGATCAGATCCAAGAACTTGAGATCAAGCTTAAAGACGAACCCGACCTGACCAAGCTTAGATCCGATTTGCCTAGTCTCGATCAGGAGCTGGTAGAGCTGCGCCAGATGGCTGAGGATGCGGGCGCCCTCGTGCTTAAGCGCAACGCCCTATACGACGACGCGAAGATCGCTCGGGCGGAGGCTCGTCGAAGGCTATTGCAGGCGAAAGATGACGCCGAAGCGCGTGTTGTGTTCAAGAGGCTCAAGCCAACCTGCTGTCCCTCATGCGCTCGCGAATTTGAAAAAAATAGGTTCGCGGCGACTGAAGCACCAGCGTGTGGGCTTTGCGGAAAGGAAGAGGATGAGGTCGGTTCGACAGAGGAATTGATCACAGAGTTAGAAGCGGAGGCTGCCGATACCCTGGAGTCTCAGAAAACGGCTGAAAAAGCTGTGGACGAGGCCAAGATCGCTTGGGAGAAGGCTTCCGCTGCCGTCACTGCCGCCAGTCAACGGATCGCAAAGGTTCAGGCCGAGCTTCGCAAGGGCAGTGCTGCAGAGGAAATCAGGCTGGACATTGCAAAGCTGAAGGCGCGAATCGAAGAACTGGAGCTTGCGACTGGGCCGTCGGTCGATGTCGACCTCATCCGTCGAGAGGAGACCGTTCTAAAGGCCGCCGAGAAGGTAACAAAGTCGCTCTTTGAAGATCTTCAGACTGAGATCCTCACGGAAGTTTCGGGCGCACTAATGAAATTCTCAGAGGCGTTCGGGGTTCGTAACCTGCAGAGCATGACCCTCAATGGTGCCGGCCATCTCAAGATTGAGCAGGGCGGGCAGATCACTTCCTTCACAAAGCTCAACGCAGGCGAGAATCTTCGCGTTAGGATTGCGGCGGCGCTCGCGGTTCTCGAGGTCGCCGAACGGCGTGGCCACGGGCGGCATCCCGGGTTAATAGTCCTCGATTCCCCTGCGGCGCAGGAGATGTCACACCAAGACTTCGCCGCATTGGTCGAGAGCGTTGTTACTGCCGTCGATGAATTCCCTAATGTTCAGATAGTGGTCGGTGCCGTCAATAGGCAGGAACTGATCAGCCGCGTGCCTCGCGAACGGCGTCGCCATGCTGAGGGTGCCAATCCCTTGTTCTAAGGTATGCCGATGGATGACTTGACCGATCGCCTGATAGAGTCGGCCGGCGATGGTCGCCCGATCACGCTAAAGGGCCGAACCGATTTAGAGATCGAGTGCGTGATCAACACGCTAGCTGACCATCCGTTCGGACCAGACGTGTTCGTGGGGCTGTGCAGATCGGGCGAGCCGCGTGACGCCGCTTTGGCACTGAAGATCGTCGAGCGCACCTCCAGTCCCGCTGTAATGGGGGAGATCGTGCGTGAGGTCGTCTCCGGCCTACCGCTACCAGCTGCACTCATCGACGCTCTGCACGGTGCGATGATTGACCGCTCAGTCGATCATGCCGGGCATTGGGGCTTGAGGAGCCAGGCGCTGTTGGGAGCTTGGCTTCTAGCGCGGTCTAAAACGAGTCTCGGGTACAAGCTGGTAGCCAGCCTTTTGGAAACGGCGTCTGACGACGATGTCCAGTACCTTAGGCATGTCGCCAAAATCACCGGCCTCGTGAATGCACATCTTGCGGTTCCTGATCTCCAAGCAAAGCTAGTCAATCTTGTCGAGATCGCTGCATGCCGCGACGAGGCGGCCATGGAGCTTGGTCTAATCGAACTCAAGAGAGGCTTGGAGGACCGACAACGCGGGACGGCCCTTGAAGCCTTTACGAAGGCCAGAGATCTGTTCGCTATGGCCAGCGCTACCTCTGAAAGGCGTGCGGATGCGGAACTCTATCGCCGTAGCTTGACTATGCTCCTAGAGTTCCAAAACGGTCGCCGATCGGTTCCGGTAGCCGATGAGGTAAGTGCGATCACACAAGCTGCGTTCGAATATTCAATACACGCGATCCCGAACGATCCGCGTCTCGTGAACACTTGGCTTACAGACCGCGCCGGAGAAGCAATAGCTTGGGCCACGCTCGCGCTCAGACTTGAACGGCTGGAGGAGAGTCTTGGTGAGGCTGTGTGGCTCGAGGCGGCGATGGTCATCGAGCGACAACTGCTTGTCTGCTACTCGGCCAGTCGCTCAACCTTGAAGCGTACCTCCGACGGAGGTCTAGAGGCCATTCTCCGGCCGGCAATCTCAGATGCGGTCCAGCGGGAGCACACAAGGCTTCAGATGCTTGAGCTCTGGATCGATAAGTATACAGGCAGCGACATGATCGTGGACGCACGGATGCTCCGGAAGGAGGCGTCGGCGGCTAGGGAGGCCAGCATCTTACGAAACCCTACCGAGGAGGCGTCTACTGACCGAGTCGCCGCCTTGCTGGGCTTGGGCCTCGTTACGCATGCGGGCAAGTCTTTAGCACTTGAGGAGGTCGCGGCTGGAGTTGTGCAGGTAATCCTCACTTCAACACCACTCGTGGTGAGGCAGAAGCTTGAGGAGCTGGTCGCGGCGCTTCGGGCTAACTACGACTACGCCAACAACCCCGAGGCGCGGGCACTATTCAACAGCGTCCTAATTAGGACTTTGGCTTGGCAGTACGAACTCGAGAACATCGAACCGGGCAAGCGTTTGCTTTCGGACTACCTGTTCAATCCCAACGCCAGCGAGGCGGATCTACAACAGGATTATTTGGCCACGGTTCAAGCAGGTACAGGCGGAGGTGGAGTGAGGTCAGAAGCTCGGGCGATAGGACATGGCCGAGCCGATGTGGCCTTTGACATGGGCCTCGTGACGATCGTTGCAGAGCTCAAGAAGACTAACCACAACCGCACTCTGGAGGAACTGCTCGACGATCATGGCCTCCAGGCGACCGCATACCAACGATCCAACGTCCGACTGGGCTTGCTAGTCGTTTTAGACCTTGTGGATCGCGGCGGCACCGGGGAGCACTTCTCCGCATCGTCGAAACTCCTTGAGAAAACCCCTCCGGGGACAACGACATCATACTCCGTAGCGGTATTCAGAATTCAAGGGCGCAAGACCACACCGTCTGCTATCAAGAAATCCCCAAAGCGCAAGCACTGGGCACAGACATAAAAGCGTTAAATCCAGCACGACGGCGCAGATGGCGAGACTAAGGCCATATAAGTCAAGTACATCGTTCGCCACAGACTATAAGGCCAAGCCAACAGCTTGAACGCTCAGCCAAGTGCGAATGCCCACTTCGGGTCTGAAACAGCCCGACCTTAGTGGCTGCTCCTAGCCGACTCCGGTCTGATGCGATTGGCTCGAGCCGGCCACTTCTAGCCGTGTCCTAAATAACGTTTAGGATAGTTCGGTGATACCGCCCAGCTCAGAAGAGTAGGAAGTGTCTCTTACTCTCCACCAGCACTCGATTTTCTTGGCCCACTCGGAGATCATTTTCCCGCCAGCCCCACGATGAAGCGCGTCATTGACCTCTTCTGCCCATATCGCAATCTGCCGATGTAGCTGGGGAGAGATCGATTGTTCCTGCCAGATGCGGTTCAGATTGAGGGTCGCTCCGAGCTTGAGCGCTAGAATCGAAACTGTGTAGGACGTGATGTTGGCTTGGAATGCCGGGAACATGGGGCGGATGATCTTGTGAGCAGACTTGAACAGGATCGCCTTCGCGATCATCTGTTTGTACTGCTCCTGATCCGGTATCACGTTCTCACCAGCACTTTCCCTTTCCATCAGCTCATCCATGAATGCTTGGAAGTTTTTCTGACTGCCGAGGCTGACGATATGGGGCTTCTGATCCCAGGCAAACAGGAATTTGGCTAGGTCGGGCTTGGTAAGTTTGCGGTAAGGGGGGATTGTCGCCTGGAGTTTTTTCTTCTGTGCAGGGGTAGTTGCTTCCTTCTCCAGCATCACCTTGTAGCTGCCAGCTGAACGCTCGTAGAACCAGCGTCCAACGCCATCGGGGCAGTAAGTACGCATGGACAGTTTTTCCAACTCTCGATGGAAGGGCTTGTTGGCGGACAGGTCGGACTGTTTGACAACGTTCTGGCTGTTTGCATACCGCGAAATATTGGCAATCAGCTCCTCATCATCAGCCTGCCCGGAGCGGAGCACGATGATCTTGGCCGGAACTCGGACACTGGAAAGATCAATGTCCGGGTGCTTTTTCTTGGCGAAGTAGATGGATGCAGTAGTCTGACCGCCATTTACAATCTGCATGCCTTGGAGCCAGAGAATGCCTGTCGAACCATCTGCGGCGGTGTCGAGCTTGGCTTGGTCGGCAACAACGACGATGCCGTTGTTATAGGCCATGAAACGGTCGGGGTGGTCGCGCAGGCTGTCACGGATTCCCTTGTTGACCCCCTTGCTGCTAACTCCCAGAAAGGAGCGCACGTTTGCCTCAAGGATGCGGGGACCATACTTCTCGTAAAGGAATCGCAGGGCTTCGCCTGGTACGGCTGTCAGGGCATAGTCATACTCATCGTCACCGGATCCAGGAACCCATACGCTAGGCAGGGCAGTCCCGCAGATGTCCCTGAAGTTTACTACCAGTTCATCCCGCGGACGCCCCTGCTGCCAGTGGTTGAAGAGGCGTTGAATGTCCATGATCTCTAGGCGGACCTGCTTGCCCTCGACCTCCTGCGGTGCATAGTTTCTCGTTTTGGCTACGGCATCCGTGATGACGAAAATACGGATGCTATCCAGCGTCTTGAAGATGCGCTCGACTTCGGTAACAAGGGCATAGGCATCGTTGGTTTCATCGAGCTTGCCGGATAGCTGGCCTGTTGCGCAGAACTTCAGAAACTGCAGCCCTTCCTTGGCAGCCTTTCCTGCTTCGGAGTCTGGAAGCGGCTCTAGCTCATCCACTCCCTTGTAGAGACTGACAAAAAGATCGAGGCGGTCTGGGTTGCCAGAGTCATCAATAGTGTCGGATACGGAGTAGCCGCTGATTTTTACCTTGTACGTACCTACCTTCGCTTCGTAATGGCAGACAGTTGGTTCAAAGGTGATTCCCTCTTCTGCCATGTGTGTCATGACATGCTCGGTGAAAACGGCCTCAGGAGGAATGGGGGCCTCTCCTGGGCCAATATCCTTTTCAACTTCATCGCGGATCGCGGCCTGCGTTTCACGCAGAAAGTCGACGAGCTCCATCAAACGACTCCTAAATGTTCGAGTACATCACCCATTGAGTGGTTGTTTGCCGTAACTAGAGAAAGGTCCAGCTCATATGCGGCATGGCGAATTGCCGAAGAAACGTTGAAGAGGGTTAGCCTGGGAAACTCCCCGTCCACAAGATGCAACCTTGTGTCGGTCAGCAGGAATCGACGTGTATAGACTGTCGCGTGCATGTCCAGATATCCGGCCTTATGGAGAGCCAGCTCGAAAAGGCGCATTGCGGCGGGGTCAGCGTCAAGGCGCTGCCGAGTTGCATCAACGAGCTCAGTGAGCGTTTTACCCGCCTCCTGAGCGCTGAATCGAAGCCCGGCCAGAAAGAGAGGCGGGCAGTTGGTGTCATCCAACTGCTCAAGTGAGCCAATCCGAACTGGGAAGCCGTCCGGAATCATTGTCGACTTAATTTCCACGCTGCCAAGGCCGATCTGGAAGTCGTGCAATCCGTCATGCGGACCTTTCCATGCATCCACTGCCGTAAACTGAAGGATTCCCGCATCCAGCAGAAGATTCAGAAATCGCAGCTCCCCGACCAGCCCCAGCTCCTTCTCTGGGCCTAGGCCTTCTCGTCCCTGACGCATGAACTCCTGCCACCCCCGTACCCGCCCGAGGAAGCGCTGATAGAGCGTTTCCTCGGGAGAATCGCTGAATGACTGGAGTAGGTGCACGATATCGGAGACTACCTTGGCAAACAGTTCAAGACTGCCTGCGGGCTGACGAACAATAGCGAGCCAATTGTGGTTGCCGCCAGTTTCTCCGAGTGTGGCTCGCTCCATACGGAAGCCCTGCCCTTGGGGAAGCTGCGTCGCCGGTGCGATTTTTGTAGTCGCAAATCCGACTAGAACCGCCTCCTCGTTACCTGGTGAGTGTCGGGCGGCCTTGATTCGGCAGGAGCCCGTCTGCTGAACCAGATCTATTGCACGCCAGCCGGGAGTGGAGGCGTTGCCAGGTAGTGCTCTCCAGACTCCCAGAATTTCGAGGTCACTCACTTGAGCCATACTGCTGCTCCCAAAGCACATTGGTGACCAGATAGGGCACGGATTTGCCGGCATTACTGGAGGGGAAGCTGATGGCAAATGCCACGACAGGTGTGGTTACACCGCTGACGTCTGAGTCCTCGGGATCCAGTAGTGAAATGATAAGGAGCCCTTTATCCGGTCGAGGTTCTATTCCATCTGCACCCAGGCCTTTTACATGCCTAATTGCAGGACCATTGGGGGTCTCGGGGGGCTCTTTGCGTCTGGAGCGCCCCGGGTCTTTCACCCAGGCCCGTTTGGTTAACTCAAGCGCTGCGTTCCATCCGGCCTCATCAAGATCCATGGCCTCATCTTGGGGGGATAGCAGTCTGCCGATGGAGTATTTGCCTTCTCCTTCGGTTGCCTTGTTCTTTCGCTGCATCATTCTGACTGGGCTGCCTACGACATCTAATGTCCTCTCTGTCCCACCGCCTATAACAGCCACCGTCCAAGATGTCAGTTCCCCGGAAAAACTCATTTCTTCAATGAAGTCTGCCAGAAGATCACTCTTTACCTTTCTTGAGTCGGGATGGGTCTGATAGCCACGCAGAAAGCGGGTAACCGATTGCGCTGTAGCGTTGGTCCACTGAATCCCGCTCCAGCTATCCTTCTTACCATTGCGCTGCTGCGGAGGGATTGGGGAGGGACTTCCAAGCTCATCAGCAAGGGTCATGAGAGTCGACAGATTCTTTTCCAGAATATCCTTGTCGGTGTAAAAGCTGACGGTCTCGACGACATCGCCACTGAAAGAGAGATACAGAGTTTTGGCTGTGCGCATCTTCAGCGGCGATGTGACCATAAGTACCGGGTGAGAGCGCACCTTGAGGCCATACTCCCTAGGCGTCAGCCTGCTCTCCATCATGAAGTCGAACTCGGCCCGCAACTCCTCGGCGGCGTCGGCAATATGTTCGAACCACTCAACCAGATCATTGGTCGTGTAAAGGCGGCACAAATCGAGGTAGCCGGGCCGGTAGCCAAACCAGCGCCCCATCTGCATCAGGGTGTCGTACATCTTGGATGCGCGCAGGAAGTAGCTGGTGCAGAGCCCTTCGAGGGTCAGCCCCCGGGCAAGCTTGTCGCCTCCAATAGCAATTACTTTTAGTCCCGTTGCGCTGTCGGCATAGTCAAGAACATCCGTGGCCTTGCCGTTGATCATGCGCACATCGATTTCATCAAGCACATCCAGCAGCACAGCCTCGATGTCCTGCCAAGAGGTAGCAGGGTGGCGCGACTCTTCCTCTATCTGGGCTGCGATCTCGTGGCTGGTGCTGACAAAGTCTCTTTCCCAGAGGCTCCTCAATTCCGCCAATGCGCTCAGATGGTCGGTGCGTCTCCTGAATCGCTGCTTCAGGCCGTGAACGTAGCCCAGAACCTGGCGGTGGACATGCTGCTGCACCTGATTGAATCTGGTTACGTGAATCAGCATCGAGCTGTGCTGGGAGCCCTGTCCACGAAGGCCTCTGATCGCGCATGAAAGAACGAATGCGTGTACGGCCTCGGTCAGCGAGGCAGGCATTGCGTCCTGACCTTCAAGCAGTGGGATATGGCTGCTTTTGTGGCTGACCGGCATCCAGCCACTCTTGCCGTCTTGGGAGCACTGATCCTTAACTATTCGGACTAGGTTCAGTGCACCTGTGCGTCCGCTCTCACCGGCGAGTCCGAATACCCTCGAAGGCCCTACATAGCTGGACGGCGCCGAGAGATTGGTGATGAAGGCAGAGGGGAACAGGTCCGGGCCTTCCTTGGCGGTTTCACCATGCTCGTGAATGTAGATGTTGGCGAATGGGGTAGCGGTATAGCCGACATAAGCCTTTCTTGAGAACGCATGGAGAATTTGGCGGATCAGGCTGTTGATGGCTGTCGGCTCATGATCCAGATCGGGGTTGCCGTCTTCGTCGACAACTTTCTCGCCAGTGTCGACAGATGCGTGGTCGGCCTCGTCATCAATTATCAGCAACGGCAGATGTGTAACGAGCGGGCGACCGCTTTCCGGATCCTTGGTTTCGGCTACATGGGACTGGATCCAGTTGAGCAGCCGCGTCAGAACCGTCTTGTTCTTCTTGACGACAAACAGCCACGGGCGCTGCTCCGGAGAGACGCCCAGATTCTTCGCAAACTTGGTGTTGAAGTCGCCGGTTTCCGTTCTGTTGGTCACATACTGGGGGCGCAGTGCCGGAGATGGGTCGATTTTGCCGACCCCGATGAGTTTGTTTCCTTCACCTTCGATGGCACTTGTTTCGTAGCCCAGAAAGCCCTCGTCCAGACGCATCTGGGTCTGTGCTCGCAGGTTGTTGTGCAGCCCTGCAAGCACAATGATGATCTTGTAACCGGCATCTGCTGCCTTGCAGATGAGGCCAGTGTAGTTGCCGGTCTTGCCCGACTGTACATGGCCAACCACCATCCCTCGTCGATCCCAAGCACCATCTCGCTTTGGGTCTTCAAGCATCGACAGAACGTTGTCAGTGGTCTTGTCCAGTGCTTCCATGGCGCTGAGGGGCAGTTTCAGCTCCTGCCACTCACGGTAGCGCCGCCAGTATCGCCAGTCCTTTTTCCGATCGCTTGGTTGCCAAGGCTCATGTCCAGTGGTGTCAATCAGAGATGAGTCATCCCCAACCCAGACACTGAAGCGTCTGATCAGCTCCTCCGTGACCGAGTCGCGATCCAGGCCCTCGGCCTTTCCCGGCATTATCTTCAGCACCATGTCGATCTTCTGGGAAATGAGCTGAGGGGTGATCGCCGACTTGTCCTTTTCATCAGCCAGCATTTCCTGAACGAACTTGACCACACTCCATTTGTTTTCCTCAGACATGAGGCGTCACTCCTTAAAGACTTTCTGGCAAAGCGCTGATTAGGGCAGGGTATGCGTGGAACGGCTCCACTTGCTTCAGCTGCTCCTTTGCTGCGCTGGGGGAATAGCCCTTTCTTTCGATCATGTTGCGGTACATAACCATCATGATGTCGCTGACTTCTTGAGGCGGCGTCTTGTCGAATCCTGTGCAGGGGGTGTCCTTGTTTTCGGCGGTATCTATCCAGATTCGCTGAACCGGAACCGTCTCCTCGATCACGCGGAGCATTGCCTTGAGCTGGGGTAGAAGGCTGCCGGCATCATCCAGAACCGCTCTTATTGCCGGATGTTCCGTATCGATCCGATATCGCATACCGTCCGCAAGTCTTTCGACCTTCCAGGCCTCTGCAATCTGTCTGTTGCCCAGCATGGTCGGCTTGCCTCGATGGGCAAAGGCTCTTCTTGCGCGGCCGCGCGTAACCTCGGCAAGTCTTGTCAGCCAGTCCCGCAGATACACTGGCGGCCGTGCAGTTGATTTCCTGATGTCGATCTTCCAGTCCGCATCTGCGGAGTTGGGTATGTCGAGGCGAATTCGCGCAAGGCGATGAGCTTCATCCTTAGTCCATGAACGTCCTGTACCAAGACCTAGCCAGCTGCCTGCCACCAGCAGTCTTTTGTTTCGATAGATGTAGAAACCCTGCTGTGCAGTCCAGCCTTCCGGGCCTGCCAGGCGCTCGAAGTCTCCGGGAGAGAGCATGTCCTTGTGCGGCAGAACGTGGCACTCGGCCTCGATATCCTTGCGGCTGGGGTGTTTGAATACCGGAGGGTTATATGGCTTTCCGGGATGATCCGTCATGAAGGGATCCCAGGGTTTGACCGGCTGGCCATTCAGTAGAATTCGCAGTCGAGGCCTAGTGCCTTCCAGGTATCTGTGAAACACCATTCCCAAGTGCTGTTCGACTTTGTCGACCAAATTGAGAAAGTCCTGCACTGTTGTCCCTGGCGTGACGATGCGATCCAGTTCTTCCCAGAGAACCAGGGTGCCCGTTGCGCTGGTGAGTCGTTCCAGAAATCCTTCCGAACCGGGATGGGGGCCCTCCAGCAAATGCCAGCCGTCGTCGGCACTGCTTGCCAGGAAGTCGAGATCCCAGCGGAGGGTATGTAGGCCATCGGAGCCACGTGTGGCAACGGTCATCCTTCGGCACTGAGAAAAGGACGCAGTCTTTAGGCCGAGGCCGAAACGACCCAGATCGCCTGCCGATCTCTCCTCAAGAGGATTCCGATCGCCCAGACGCATCGCCCGATCGAGTCCGTCTGCAGTCATCCCCGAACCGTTGTCCAGGCAAAGCACACGGCTTTCCTGCTCAGACCAGATGAATTCGATATGTACTTCGTTCGCGCCGGCAGCAATGCTGTTGTCGATGATGTCTGCCAGAGCTGTCTGGGTGTTGTATCCCAGCCCACGCAGTGCTTCGACCATGGCGCTGGCCTTGGGAGGAGCACTGCGGCTTTTGAAGGAGGATTGCATGGCTGGACTCCCTGTCTTCACAGCTCTTCTATCGAGCTGCCTTTCCGAGGTTGATGATACGGGCGACCACGCTGGCGATTTGATTCGCCAGAAGCGGGGGAACCGCGTTGCCAACCTGGTGGAACTGTTGGGTTCGGTTCCCCAGAAAGAAATAGTTGTCCGGGAAGGTCTGTAGCCGGGCTGCTTCACGAACGGTAAGGCTGCGGCACTGCCTTGGGTCGTAGTGAATGAAATAGTGACCGTCCTTTGCAATGTGGCTGGTGATCGTCGTGGACGGAATCCCCCTGCGCTGAACACGGAAACGATCGCTGAATTTGCCGGTTTTCCAGTTCTTGTGGTCCGGCTCCAGCCCCGGGAGATTGAAGTCGTGATGGCCTTTGGGAGAGTCTTTATAAAGCTCGGCGTACTCAGCCGCGTATACGTATCTGCGCAGGTCGGACTCCATGTGTCCGCGAGCCTCGTGGTTTAGCCAATATCTGAGACGATCATCAAGGAGCCAGCCATCCAGATGTGTGCCTGTCAGCCCATCCCATTCGCTCTTGCGGTGAATGCGGAGTGCACCATTGCTCATCCCCTCGCCCGAGAATGTGCTTGCAAGTATTTCTAGGCGCTTTGCGAGTGTGAGTCTGCGGGGGACATCAGTCAGCTTGCTGCACTCGTGACTCAGCATCTCCAGGTTCTGGCGAATTAACTCTGCCCATGCCTCTGGAGAGTCCTTCATTCGTGTGAGTGTGCTTCGCAGAGGTGGGAGGCGGCCAATTACCTGGTCGATTGAGGGCCCAGTCGAGGGAACAAGTTTGTGGTCGCCCAAGGCGCCGAAATATTCCTCCGAAACCCCGAGCAGAATGACCCGGTGTCTTGCCTGCGGGATCCCGTAGTTCTCTGCTCGGATGATGTAGTTTGCCGGGTCGATGCTATCCGGAGATGCGCCATCCTCGAAAATGTCGTCTGCCACGAGCGAGCAGATTCTGTACTTGGGGCCGTTGCTGTTTTCTCCGAATGCCGCATCCGGATCTGAAAGATCCTGCAGGATCTTCGGGAACATCTGCTCGCCAGCGACACGTGACGAGAGGATGCCTTTGACGTTTTCCATTACGAAGACGGCGGGGCGCTTCTTCTGGATGATGCGCAGGTACTCTCGGTACAGGAAGTGGCGATGGTCGTCCTCTGCCCTGTAGTTTTGCTTGCCGCGATTTCTCGCCCGGCCAACGATAGAGTAAGCCTGGCAGGGGGGGCCACCGATCAGAACCCATGGTTTGGTCTCGTCCAAGCGGGACTTGAGAATGCGATCGAGACGTTCGTTGCCCTCTGCGGTACCCAGTTCGAGCTGTTGCGCCTCTTGTTCGGCGTGCCTCCAAGCATCCCGAGTTCTGCTGGTGTATGGAGGAGCGGCATCGGCGGTTTCGCAGAAACTGTAGTATTCCTCTAGATCTTCAGGCTGGTTGCGCTTGAGAAGCCTGTAAAAGGCCCTCAGTTGAAGAGTGGAATGTGCAGACTTTTCCATTTCGGCTGAGACTTTGATTTCAAAGGCCTCGCCCTGGCTGTCCCTATAGGATGAAAAGCCTTCTCCAAGGCCACCTGGGCCTGCAAAGAGATCTACTACCTGAATGGGGTGGGTACGACTCATGAATCCACGCTGTATCGAAACGGTTCAAGATGGACATCGTTGAACCTGCCCGAAGATCCCGAATGATGTCGGGCATCAGGGGGAAGGACACGAAACCTGAGATGCTGGTGCGCAGGTTTTTGCACGCCCACGGCTATCGTTACCGGCTGCATCGCAAGGATTTGCCGGGAAAACCAGACATTGTACTGTCTCGGCTGAGGGTCTGTATCTTCGTACATGGGTGCTTCTGGCATCGCCATCCTGGGTGCCGATTTGCTGTGCTTCCCAAAACTCGAACAGAGTTCTGGGAAGCCAAATTCTTGGGGAATGTGGCAAGGGACGAACAAGCGATTAAGTCTCTGCATGAATCTGGTTGGAGGACGATTGTCGTATGGGAATGCCAGCTTCGCGGGTCATCGACTGTTCTGCATGAGCTGCTTGGGGAGTTGCAAAAGCTTGCCTCGCGTTCCCAAGGTCGCCTAGATCACCCCGCCTTATGATTCTCGTTGAGAGCAGACAGTACCGGCTCGACCCATGGATGGCATTCCCATCCACCAGAGTCCGTTTTCTTAAGGTAGTGTCCGAGAGAGCCCAGCAAAAGGCGACGAATTTCCGTCATGGGGTATCCGAGCACTGCCTCCGCATGTACGGCCCTGTCGCCCGGGTTGTCAGAAAAGTATCTCAGAAGATCGAGGGCAATCATGCCCAGCTGCGAGGTTCGCTCGACCAGCGCACTCTCGTTCAGGAGCGGGGGGGCTATCGGACTTATGAAGGTCTCTTGTTCACTGGCCAGATCTTCAAGTCCTGGGATGGGCGCGCCTGACTCTCTTGCGCGGTACGAACCGATGCTTTCCTGCAGGTTGGTAGCGGTAGCCCTGAGTGAACTGTCGTCCACATCCGGCATTTCTGGATCATCTAAAGACGCGGACCACTCCCAATCCATATCTACTCCGGATAGGTGCGCTGATTCCGGGGGCAGCTCGGCCACAGAGGAGGGAATGATACCAGCGCTGTCTTGAGTCCTTCCCGCCCGTTCCCGGAACAGCAGCTGCATCTGCACAAGTCTAAACAGCCGGTGAGCGTTGCGATGCTCTCTGAGAAAGTCCACCAGCAGCCCGCGGGCTTGTTGTTCAAATCTCAGCGCCGCCAGCGAGGCTACAGCCTTAGTTACACCAAGCGGTAGGCTTCCCCTAAAGCAGTCCTGCAGCAGTTTCTCGCAGGAATCTGTTTGATCAGGAAGCACCGGCGGTAAAAGATTCTGGATGAGAACGGCCCACTCTGCGGAGCTACATTCCTGGTTGGCAGGCCTATCTAGCTGTATGCAACCATCGACAACAGGCCAATATTGCTCGCGATATTTGACCGCAGGCATGCCTTCGTCGAGCTTGGTTGAGCAGACGATCCGGTCAATCTCTCGACCGTCGGACATTACTCGAATGATTTCTTCCATCGCCTGATCCGTGCTGCTCAGCTCCATACCTTGGGCCGCCATAGAGGCCTTGTGCCATATGATGCCCTCAAGATGGTCGGTATCCAAGTGTGAAGTGGGTCACGAGGTAGCCTGAGCCTCCGCAGGCTAAAAATCAGGCAGATGCATCCGCGATGATTTGACTCCTTGAACCTATACGTCAGCCGGTGTGCTGCGTTACTGATCTTGGTCATTCTTTCCATAGAACATCTCTTCAATCTCATCGGCAAAAGGCGTCTTTATATCGTCGGGAACTGGGGGCATGCCGGCTAGCAGGCCGATCCGTTTTCTGTTGGCGGGAATGGCTCTGAACGCTGGAGTACCATTTATGGTTATCAGTACGCTCTCGCCCTGTTCGGTGATTTTAATTATCTCATTTAGTTGAGGCGTTACTTCTGTTATGTCCATGCTTTTCATATTTTTCTCATGATTTGCGGTTTTGATAAAATTCGTAGAAGTGCTCTCTTGCGATGTTCTCTTTTACAAGAGCCATGCCGAACCAGCGGTAGCTCCATAGCAAAAGCTCCCGTAGATTATTTATGACATATGGTCTGGTTATGTTTTCTGGCAGTTCTTTTAGGTAGATATCTGTGTTTACGGTTGCTGGTATCAGTATGTCACGACCATTTTCATCTTTTCCTATCCATGTGGTTTTGTAGGAAAAAGTGTAGTCTGAGTGGGCTGTAAATATGCAATATTTCGTATCTGGGCTCGGGATTTGTGCTTGGCATATTCTTCTGTGTATTTCAACTGATTTATCTATAAGTTTCTTTGGTTTGATATTTATTTCAATAAGAAATTCCGTGAAGTCTGAAAAGCCGATTAGTTTGGCTTTATGATCTAGGAGCTCTTCGGGGGTTGCGGTGATGTTCTCCTGTTCGATAAGCATGTTTTTCAGGGTGATAATTAGAACTTCTCTATCGCTCATTCGTGCTCTCTCGGCATTGCTGGTTTGTTCAGTTTGAAAGGCGAGGAGGGCGCTGTAAAGACTGGTTTGGGGATGGTAGCTAATTGTTTGGTTATAAATTAACTATTTTGTTAGTTATTTTGCCTGCTGTAACTTGTTGTGGTTCTTGGGTGTTTGCGAGGCATGGTTTATTTTCAGTAGCGTCGTATCGAGCGAATCATATTTGGCGTGATCCGACGAGTGGTCGTCGATAGCCTTGCGGGCTTATCAAAACCTTCTGGGGGTGCGTTGCTTCAGTGTGGGTGCGCTTGTTGAGGGTCGCTTGGCCCGGTTCTGGTGGTGGGCGTGCCTGTGTAAGGTTAATTTCGCTGCGTTTGTTGGTTTAAATTAGGGAGTGCGCACTGTGAGGGGTTCTTACACTTAACATTTACACAGTAAATTCTTTAACTTGTGATGAACAAATTTTAACTTGAAGTATGTGTAAGGGAGTTGGTTGGGGAGGCTGCTCTTTTAGGATTGATTAGGGCCTGGCTTGTTCGCGGCGTCTAAGAATTTGACAAATGCTGTCTTGACTGTGTGTTATTGTCTTTTGTTGAGTGAAAGTTGAAACGTTCCGGTGTCCTAGCTGGCGTCCGAGGCCTCAATTCCTATCGAGTGACTTACAAGGGGGCTCAACCAGATTTGGCAGAGAATGAATCGAGCACCAAGGCAGGAATGAGAACGCTGGCACTGAAGTCGCAGACGTGTCGCTGTTTCTGATTTTTTGCGACACGTCATGTAGTCATGTCGCTAACGACGACACATTTTATAGATTCAGACGGCCGGAGTGAATCAAGCTGCAGGCAGGACGCCGGCTTCAAAAACCGGCGTATCTTGCTCAATCTTCAGCACGACACCTGGGAGTAGAACTCTATTCGGTGTTCGCCCATTCCCCGACCCCGGGAAGCCCTTTGTAGCGCTCTGTAAGCGTTTCTGAGCATTCGGGTTTGTCGCTGGTGCGCATTCCTGGAATCGTGCTCATAACGCGCTCTGCGCGCGTTGTATTTGATGCGCTAAGCGCTGTCGAGGCTGCACGGAGTTTTTCGACCAGCTCAAGCCTGAATTGATCCGGGCTCTCACTTGCAAGGCGCTTGTAGAGTCGAGTCTGTTCTCTACGCTTTCTCCGCATCTTTTCCAGATGATCACGATGCACCTGAATTCTGCGAGCGAGCTCTTGGTTCGGCCGGGATTTGATATGCGGCCGAATTAGAGTATCAAGGTCGCTTTGTAACCTATCCAGATCCGGAAGGTGCCTGAGCCAAGTCATTACCCGATCGTAAAGATCTACACCGGCGCGACTCGCTGACTTTGTGGCAAAAATGGCACGGTCATCAGTCTTGTCATTTTTTGGAAGTCTCTTGCAGCAGTAGCTGGCCCAACGGCCGGGCTGGCTTATAGGCTTGATGAGGACTGCCTTGTTACTTGCTACTTCCTTGTAGTCGGAGGCAAATACCTTTCTTAAGGCCTTTTCAACTAAGGGTAAGTGACTTGGGTGGATTTGTAGGGCCGCATGGAAGTGCAATCCCGGGTTGCATCCTTTTCGGGTTGTTTCGTCTTCAAGCACTGCAGCAATCTCTGGTGGAGAATACGGAAGGTTGCGGATTTTGCGACCTACGTAATCTGCTGCTCCTCTAGAGGCTTGGTCCGCATTGGTTGCGGTTGTTTCCCCAAGATTACAAGTAATTGCAGCAGCATTCTCTTGGCTCCCACAGGCTGCGATTCTAAAGACCTGCTTCAGGTCCTCCCGGAGATTTTTCCATACCGGGAGCCTGAGATTTTGGAAAATCTGCTTCGCCAATCGCTGGTTGTTAATTATCTCTATTTCTAGATCTAGCCTTCTATCTATCTCTTCTTCTGTCAAAGAATAACTAGATAGATAGTTATCTATAACTACAAGCGAAATGTGGTGCAGGTAGAGATCAATCAGAATCCCAATGTTTACTGGGGTTTGCCGGCGCCTATGGCTCTTGCGGGAGCCGGTTGAACGGTACAATTCTTCCATTTTTGACTCGCGACCCTTTCCTCAGTTGGAGGTTTGGTTTGACTTCACAAGTCGTTCGTTTTGCCACTGTTCGATGGCCTGAGAGTCCCAGGCCACGGCGCGTAACCCGAGCTTCACAGAGGCGGGGAAGCTACCTGCCTTCATCAGGTTATAGATGTGTGAGCGCTTGAAACCGGTCAGTTCCTCGACCTGGGGTAGGCGGAGGAACCGGCGGGGATAACTAACGGCTGACTGAGTAGGCAGGGAATGGATGTTCATCGAGGAGTCCTTAGCGCATAGCGCAGGTTGGTTTCTCGCTCAATACAACCTTGCGACGCGGCAGATGTCATTCCATTTGGATTTCCTTTAAATCCAACCGGATTTTTGTTCCCTCGGGCCGTTCTAACTCGTCCGCTGCTTTACGCGCCCTATTCGCGTCTGCGAAAAGGTTGCGTAGGTTCGTAGCTCCGAGGCCGAGTATGCCTTTGTACTTTTCCTCAATGGCTGCAACGATAGATTGCTGGTTGTGCCTTGGGCGGGAGTCATCCTTCAGCATTTCTATAAGCTCGGATATCACTACCAAATGATTCGCGTGCGTAGGTGGTGAGGATGTCAATGGCGCACTTCCAGATGACGTAATCGCTTTTTTCAGCTCTGTTCGCCTGAAAAGGAAACGCAGGGAGCTTCGCTTGGCTGAAAGCTCCCATTCAACCTGGAGTAGCCGAGATGCCGCGGGGTCCGGGGCGTCAAACACATCGCCAAGCAGGTAAAGCGTCGTGTCGTCAGCCCCATTGAGCGCGTCCTCGGGGTTGAGAACCAGATACTCACCAACACCATACACGGAGGCTCGGCTATCCAGCTCTTCGCCCTCAACCATCCTGAGGCGTACATAAACTTGGAAAAGCTTCAATTCCGTGCAATAGCCGGCCAGATCTTCCATGGTGAGTTCAGGATCATGTTTTCGCAGTAGGGCAAGCGCCTGCTTTGGCGTTAGCCACTCGGCTTCTGTTAGAAGGCGGGACATGGATGATTCACCCTTGATGGATTTATGCGAGTTTCAGCGTCACGACGTTGGAGCAGTCTTCGCTCGTCAGTCGATGGAGGTAAGTTCCGAGCTTTTGCCAGGCTTCGGCCATTTCTGCGGCATAGCTATGGCGCTGGTAGATGCGCTTCACCTTGTTCTCTTCGGTGTGATTCAGGCAGCGCTCTGCTACCTCCGGCAGGACGCCCAGCATCGTCATGAGGGTGGCCCCGGTTCGCCTAAGGTCATGCGGAGTCCACTTGCCACCGGGGAGAAGGAGGGCGTGTGCCATTGCGCTGCGATTGCTCATGATCTTCTGGCCTGGTGCCCGTTGCCTATCGCCGATCTGCTTCGTAACTGTTTTCGGGCAAACCGGGCCGCTGTTATCGGTGTTCGGATAACACCAAAAGGAATTGCCTGTGATCTCCCTTAGCCGAAGGAACTGCTGTATGGCGAAATCAGAAAGCGCAATCATGTGAGCCTTCTTGTTCTTGCTGTTCTCGGCCGGAATTGTCCAGGTACGCTTGGCGAGGTCGACGTGTTCCCATCTGGCTGCCAGCAGTTCGCCGATGCGACAGCAGGTGGAGAGCGCGATCCAGATTGCGGCCTGGGAAGTAACGAGTAGACCGGCTGTGGGGACTTGTTGGGCGAGAGCTCTGATTTCGTCCTCGCTTAGTACGCGATCACGTTCGACATCTTTGCCGCCGATCTTGGCTTTTCGGATGCTGGCTGTCGGGTCGTTATCGATAAGGTCGCGATCCACCGCGAAACGGAACATCTGGCGCATTAGCGAGAAGATCAGTTTCGCCATGCGGTTGACCCCCCGGGACAGAAGCTTGTCCGTCACTTCCGTGATGTGCCCCTTTCTGACGTCTTCGACGGCCAGGTGACCAATCAGAGGCAGCACATCCTTGTTGAACATGCGGCGCACCTCGGCGCCGCCGTCCTTTCGGTTGACCAGATCGACACGTGCCCAATGCTCGAAAAGCTCAGCTACCGTTTTGCGGGCAGCTTGGCGGGCTAATGCAGCTTCGGATGCTGCTCTTTCTGCTTCGAGCCTGGCGATCTCGGCGTCTCTTGCAGCCTTGCGGGCAGCTTCCTCGGCTTCGAGATGCTCGCGAACGTCCGTAATTCCGCTCAGGTACAGTTCTGTCAGCTCCCGGGCACGCTGACGGGCAGCCTTGAGCGTCAGCCCCGAGGTGCCATCCCGGTCATAGGAACCAATTGGAAGGCGCACTCGAGCACCGGTTGAGTCGGTGTAGCGGTAGTAGAAGAGGCGCTCGCCGTTGGGTCTTATGCGTGCCAAGAAGCGGCCGTGACCTTTTGGAGCGGACTCGTTGAGCCAGATGTCCTTAGGGCCGGGTTTGGTGCTCATCTGGCGGTCTGTGATGTCTGCCATTTCGTCCTCCGTATCGATGCGCGAGCGGTAATCGCCGTGCGTGGATGCGGGCGAAGGCTACAAGCTCAGGGCGTACGCCAAAATGAGGCATTATCGACGGGGTAACTAAATGTTACGAAATGACAACTGTACGCAGTGCTCGGAAGATCGACTCATCGAGTCCATGAGCAAAGAGCAGTGCAATTAGCATGGAGCCCAAGCGGGATCGGAGTTGGGGCGCTTGCCTCACTCTAAAGGAACCAGCTGTTCTTTGCCGTCCTGCAGCACCTCGCGTAAGGGAGGCTTACGCAACGCATCGAGCATGTGCTTCAGCGTATCCCTGAGGTCCTCTACCGAACCCTCGCTAAGCTCTGCTGGATGTTCTGTCCACATGCTGATATCGCCGTTTTCGTCATAGTAAACCTCGTGTATTTCGTAGATTTCGCCTTCGATTGTGTCGTGGCGCATTAGTACTCGATAGTTCCAGTAGGTCATATGAACTTTAGATAGAGAGGTCAGGGGTTTGTGGAGCATTTCAGCCGTAGCAGTAGCCACTGTCTATTACCATATCTGGCGGCCGATGAGGAGGATGTGCGCACCTCGGTAGATTAGGTCACGACTGCACGATAGAGGCACTCAACGTTGGTTGGGCGCGACTCTGATATTGCTTAGGAACAGCCTCTAGCCTTGAGGTTTGATCCTCAGCTTGCTACCGGATAGGCGTTGCCACTCTGCTGTCCATGTCAAGACGATTTTCGGTGACCGTTTGGTGACCGTTTGGGTGTGGATTCGGGCGTAGTCAACAAGACGACAGTGGAAGAAAGATGAGGTAATTATTGATATAAAACAATTGGTTGCGATTTTTAAGTGGTTTTCTGTGGTTAGCTCTGGAAGGGGTTTTACCCTTATGGGGTGCAAGGGGTCGAGTGTTCGAATCACTCCGTCCCGACCAAAAATCCCTAGAAAATCCAGTCACTTAGCGGTGGCTGGATTTTTTTATGCCTGATGCTTTTGGGTGCTCCCCGAATTTTGCCCCACTTTTTGCCCCACCCGAGATTTTGGAGTGTTATCTCCCTTCTTTTGATGGTGAGTTGACACCTTCAAGCATTGGATGGGGACGATGCATTTGCCGACTGGCTCAGGTGGCGAGGTTATAGATGTAATCGGATTGCTGCGCAGACAGGCAGCAGCACTCACTCTTTGGCGGAGCGGGCGTATCTTCCCATTCTCTGCTCTTCGCGACAGGCAGACATCGGCCAAAAGCGGTCGTCGCCGGCAAGCACGCTGTGCCTGCTGAACGATGCTAGCGCAACACCGGGTGTCGTTTGGGCCTCTGAGCCGGCCATGGGCGCACCGGCTCGGCGCCGAACACCTGCTCCCTGGCACGAGCGTTTCGGCTCCTGGGTAACTACAAACCGCCGCCCGGCTATCGGATAATGGCGGGCGTATCGAATCGCTTACTCGCCAGCCGATAGGGAAATCCAGTCGATGAAATTGCCGTTCCGCTCCACCCTGCTCGTGTCTGCCCTGCTCCTATCTCCGCTCAGCCAGGCCAACGACAGCGCCCTGGAAGACACCTTCAAGGCGTTCAGCCAGTGCGACGCCCGGTTCTTCTCCAGCCTCCGGAGCCACGCCGCCGCCTGGCAGTCCTTCGCGCCGCTCAAGCAGACCGACGACCATGCCTGGATCACGGTGAAGGACCGCTCCAGCAGCGCCACCAACAGCGTCGCCCTGGACAAGGCACCCAGGCTCGCCGGTCTGAAACTGCTGTCCTACTACGACGAAAGCTCCGACCTTGGCACCCTGGGCTACTACCTGTACTGGGGCTTCCTGGTCGACGCCCGCCCCAAGCAGGTCGCCCAACAACTCACTCCGCTGATCGCCGACCGCGACCGCCTGCGCCAGGACGGAGCGTCCTACGTGCGCAGCGAAGTGAGTGTGGGCGGCCGCTGGCAGGCCATGCGCACCCAATCCGGCCAGGCGCCCGGCACCCAGCGACTGGAGCGGGTACTGCTGATTGAACCGGAAGGCCCCAAGGGCGACCGCACACGCGTCAGTTGCTCCCTGCAAGGAGCAGTGGACGGTGCCCTGCTCGCTCGCATGCGTCCGGACATCCCCGCCGCCGAATACCCGAATCGCACGCCGCCCACCGCCTTGGACGACGTCGCCGTACCCGAGGCGCTGCGCAAGGGCATCGACACACCGTTGCTGCAACCGAAGTTCAAATCGCTGCGCTACATCTACGTCACGCAGAAGGCCAACGGCAAGCGCGAGACCCCAGTGTCCGTCGAAATGCGGGCGCAGGACGGCCTGCTGCGCAAGACTGAAATCTATAGCGAGAACTTCTATGTCGACCGCCTGACCCAGGCCGACATGATCCAGCTGAAATCGAAACTCAACGGCATCGGCGACGGCCGAGTACTGGTCACCCAATCACTCGAATCGAGCATCCCGCCCGGCTGGATCCTGGGTCGCACGCTGAAGGCGAAGCAACTGATGGACTACGTCCCGGCCAAGTCCGGCGACCAACAGGCCGAATCAGAACTGACCTGCAAGATCGGCCAACGCTTCCCGGCCAAGCAGGTCTTCCCAAGCCTAACTGGCGACGCCATCCACCTCGACTGCAAGCAAGGCAGCTACAGTTCCTCCCGCGCCTTCGTCGAAGAACTGGGCATCGCCTTCGTCCTCGACTCCACGTCGAAATCGGGGAAGGAAACCAATGAAGTGACGGTGCTGGAGGTGGTGCGCTAGTCGGCGGATTCGGGACCGTCCTCTGCTTGCAAAATAGGACAAAAAGAGGGTATAGCAAAAAGAGCTTTGGACCCAGAAACGGCCCAAAAGGGGACGGATTTTCCTACTCTAAAAGCTGTCTTGGTTATTAGGATTAGAGTGATTTAAATAAATCCATTTTTCGCTAGGCGCCCAAGCCGATAGTGCCTTGATCGACTCAGCAGTTCTGCTCTGAAGCACCTTCCGGCTAGGAGTGGGAGTTTAATACTGCGAAAATAAAGTGTCCCCGTTTGCGCTGCGTTTACTCTTTCCTCCTACATCGATTGCACTGAAATTTACCCATAATGACACCGAAAAGTATTCTCCCACTCCTATTCTCATTATTCCTGCCATGTATGGTGCAGGCTCAACCGCCAACAAATTTCGTATTCGTGAAGATCAATGAGTCAATCACTCCGATTGAGAGGGAAGGAAAGTACGAAACCCCACTCGATGAGGCTTTGAAGAAGGCTAATCTCGGTGAGGTCACGGGCGGTGGTAGCTCTCTTTCGGCGGATCGCAAGATAGAGTGGGTGGGCATTGATGTCGATCTAATAGATCTCGACAAAGGGCTGGCTTTCCTCAGGCAGAAGCTCATTGAGCTAGGCGCGCCTGAAGGAAGTACCTTGGAGTATAAGTTGAATGGCAAGAGAATCGAGGTGCCCGTCCGAAATTAATGGGCTAGCCTTCTGGTCAAAAGATTATTGGTTTGCACAGAGCAAGGTATGCAAGCGAAAAGCAGTGAAAAGGGGGCAGGTTAATTTCTACTGATCTAAACCTGCCCGGCCGGACAGGATTAAAGTGGCGAAAATGAATCTGTCCCCCTTTTCCTTGTTCAGAACCGTTGATACACCGTCGACCAGGGACCGAAGCGCTCCGGCAGGTCGCGCCAGGCGGCTCCGTAGCAGAGGATTCAGAAGATGCCGTTGAGCACCAGCCGATCATCACTTCGCGGCCGGCCCATCTTCTACTCTGGAGAAACCAGATCTTTGATCAACTCCTAGGCTGCATCGGGGAGTTCGTAGCGCTTTGCCATGCGGGCCTCCAGCCAATCATGGAGGCGATTCTACCCACACCGACTTTTCGTACAGAACCTAGGTGGCTATTAGATAATTTATGCCGCAAGAGTGGATACTTTCAGCTCACCAGGGATTCGTAACCAAGGTGACGCGACCAATAATTCTGTGCCCACTCTTTTTTCAGCAGCGCTATAGTTTAAATTGAAGCGAAACTGCCTACGACCTCTGTATAGCCTCTGAATTTCAACCGCATCATCATAAGTTAGAATCCATGGGCGCGAGATATTTAAAATAACATCCGCAAGACGTTTATGATCATCAGGACCATAGAAATTAGTATAAAGAGTTGAGCCCTTTTTATAATATGGCGGATCAATACAAAGAAATGACTTCTCCGGAAGAAAATCATCGGCAGCCTGAATAAAATCCACCGCATCCAAATTATACAGATGAATTCTGTGTTTGTACTTCTCTATCCTCCTAATTCGCCCTACTAGACCATCCTTATTAAAACGACAGTCTATCTTATACTTACCATCCTGATTCAGGCCACCTATGACACCAGCCTTACATATTACTCCAGACCTATTGGTTCTATTCAAAAAGAAAGCAGAAAATGCTTTTTCAAAGTCATCAGCACAATCCGAAATCTGTATTTCTTTTTGTCGCTCCCACTCATCCATAGTAACGGGGGTAGCATAGATAGCATCTACAAATCTATCTGTAGCATTTACAACAGCGTCCCAAAATGCCCAGATAGACCTATCGAGATCATTCAAATGGACCTCATGGACAAACCCCTTGAAAAGGAGACCAAGAGCGAGGCCACAACCTCCCGCATAAGGCTCAGCGTAGTGTCCACGCTCAAGGCTGTTCGCCTTAATAAGCTCTGACACCATCGGAAGTATTGAGTACTTACCACCAGGATACCTAAGAGGTGAGGGCGTGGAAGGCATTTTAATTTCCGAAACATAAGATTGTCAGCAAATAGTACAACGTATCGCGGCGCATGGCCATAGCTTTCTTTATCTTTTTGCTAAATCTCGAAGAAGAAAAAGAATTATCTCAGAGATATTATCCCATTCAATTTTTATTGAGCGAGGATCTGGATAATGACCTCCATGCGCGAATGCTCCCAGCGTTTTCGGGGAAAGCACATTCATATCATTAGAAGCCACTCTATTCAGTGCACCGAGAGCCTTCTTCTGAGCACGATCCAATTGGCCACTATTTTTTAGCTCATTAAGATGCCTGACTACTTTTTGCAATGTAATGTGAACTTCCTCACCATCTTTCACATGCGAAATGTATCTCTCATGATACGCCCTGTATGTATTTTCAAGAAATATCCGACAAACCATCACCGCTGCAAGAGGAAAAGAGTTGCAATCAACCATCCTTAACTCATCAAAAACCCGCTTAATTAACTTATCTCTTATAGCTACTTTGAAGACGGAATTATCAATAATCGTCTTCCTCTTATCGCTACTATAATTATTTCTTGCCCCCTGAGTTTTGGAAGGTGCCAGTTTTGCCTTCTTGAAGTCCAACTCTTGCGGCTCAACTTTTGTCTTAGGCGCATCCCCCTCATCAACAAGACGCTGGGCATAGGCTTTCCAGTCTTCTTTATTACTGCGAGAAGTAACACCACTTTCAGGATCCAAGAGATCCCGGCAGAACCTAGAGACAACCCGATTAAACTCATCTACAGGAACATTTATCTTAACTTTCGCATCCGATCTTCCACTCACAATCCCCATAGCCGATCTAAAAACAGGGTTATTGAGGTAACGCGCGGCAGTAGTCAACAAGCGCTTTTCTTCCCGGCTTTCTGAACTCAACATCCCTCCTTGAGTAGCATAATCCAGAACAGCGATTGCTAGTGCAGTCCCCGAGTTGTTAAAAAATCTTGCTTTCTGATCAGGGTTCCAAGCTACTGTTCCGATACCACCTTGCGGGCCGTTATGCCTAATTGCCATCCACTCCTTGGCCTCTTCGCGAGTATCGAAGATGTGGCACTCTATCTTGTCAGGTATAGCTGTAGCGTTTGCCACAAGATTACGAAAATACTTCTCATCCCCCTTCGGACTCCTACTCGGATCATTCAGGAGAATTCCAGCACAGGTGCGCCGATTCCCTTCTACCGAAACGTACCGACCATCCTCCTCAATCACGCCAATTGAGTCTAAAGGGCTAAATCGACCTTTCTCCGCAACGTGCTTAGCTAACTCTTTCACACCCTCTGTTTTTACAAGATGAGCGATAATTTCATCCTGATCATTAATTAGATCATGACGAGGGTTCTCCTTATCTAGATAGAGGTCCAGTAGTGACAAATAAACCTTAGCCATCTTTCAACTCCCCAAAAACAAAAAAGCGGGAAATAGCACCAATTTAGTACTAGCCCGCTTATCCATCTCTAAACTTCTTTAGTTTCACTTCGCAGAGTTTCAGAATTTCCTAATCCTTGGCTACCAGCCATAGCTGATCCTCCGAATCCGTTCTCAGTGGGAACAGATCATGCCAGCCTTTTGGCATCAGCAACAACGGCCTCCAGTTCCACGAGGCGCTGTTCCAGAACTTTCAAGCGTTTCTTTTCCTCAGCAGCAAGCTGTATTTCTCGCTGCTCGCCCTCGTCCAGTTCGCGCCAGAGTGCCAGCAGGGCCTGCTCACGGGGATCGGTAGGCGTTGCCTCAACCTTCTGCGAGTCAGCCCCTCTCCACATCGGTCCCTCACCGGTGAGCAACCAGTCCAGGCTGACACCTTTCTCCTCCGCGGAGCTTACGCAAACTGTGTAAGGAACGGAGTCACGCGAGCGCCAGTTACCAAGTGTTGATCGCTTGATCTGCAGAATATCGCTCAACTGATTATCGTTTCTGACGCCGTATACGCTCAGGAGACGGTCCACAACGGCATTAGCGCTCTTGTTTCCCAAAATAGGAAATTCCCGTTGACTTACTCGAAATGGGGTAATGGTCTTACTCACAACGAGAACATCTTATCCGTATGAGAACACCCAGGCCATGACCCCTAATCAGATCCGTGCACGTCTCATCGAAAAAGGCAGCAGTTACCGTAAGTTTGCCCTGTCTCGCGGCTACGAACTGCGAAATGTCACACCAAGTGGTGGCTTGCTGGGCCGGTGCAGAGCGTTTGCCCAACGGCCGTCTCGCCTACGCGATTCTGAAAGACCTATCCGAAGAGATAGGTGCCGATGTTGTCCCCGGCATTCGCCAGACCGCTGGTGAACAGTAGTTCGGTAGGTGCAAGGGGAAAACGAGAGCATGAAACGCCAGATTCTCGATAGCCGCCGCAAGGCAATGATGGCCGCAGTGCAAGCCTTCCCTGGCGGCCGTGAGTGCGCAGCGGTGCACCTGGGCCTGGAGTCGAAGCGCTTCGACAACCAGCTTATGAAAACCCAGGCCATCGCCCGCTGACCGACGAGCAAGTCCGCCAACTGGAGCGCGTGAGCGGTACCAGCTTTCTGGCCGACTACATCGCATCCCTCTACGACGGCGTGTTCGCTCCGATGCCCGAAGACGGCCCGCTCGACAACCTTGGCCTCTATGAGCGTTCGCTGACCACTGACGCGGCAGAGGGCAAGGTCGACCAGATCATTGCCAGGGCGCTGAAAGACGGCGTCATCGACGAGGTGGAAATCACCGAGATCATCGCACCGCGTACACCTGGCCGCCCGACACGCTGGAGTCGGCGCCGCGATCACCCTGCACTAGAAAAATTCGGGCAGGCAGGAACAGCAGTAAGCGCGCGACGCGCCGTTTCTTGGCTACGGCCAGCGCCGCGATGCGGCTCGGGGAGAGTAAGGGTGAGCAGCTACAAACTGGTTTGCCCGCATTGCGCGTCGTGGATGCGCATTCGCACCAGCGATGGAAAACACATCTTCTTGCGGGTGGCCTACCTGCAATGCACCAACGAGGCCTGTTGCTGGGCGGCGCGCGCCAAATTCGAGATGCCCCATGAAATGAGCCCCTCCGGCATGCCGAATCCTTCGGTGCGCCTGCCGGCGGCGCCCACAGCGCTGTGCCGTGAAGCCATGCATCAGTAAGGCGACAACCAGCTCGATCTACTGGAGGCCACCGCATGAACATCGTCCCGTTCAACCAGCAGCAAGCTAACGACTACCGCGCCTTTCGGAAGCTTTCTCCCGTTAAGAACAGGCAGCTATTGGCCGATCTCTGCCCGTCGTGACGGGCAGAGATCGGCCAGAAGGGACCTCGGGTGGGCAAAGGCCGGGCAGACAGCAGAGCTGGCTCAGCCGTGCCGCGTCCGGCTCGCTTGCACCACCCGGTGTGCCGGCACGCGCAGTTGCGTCAGCAGGTATTCGGCGAACTCCGGCGAGAAGGGCTGCAGGGCAATTGCGCGCTCCATGCAGCCCAGCCAGGCGGCGCTGCGGGTTTCGTCGATCGGCCATTGGGCGTGGAAGGACGGGATGGAGATGGAACCGTATTTTTCACTGAACAGCCTTGGGCCGCCCAGCCAACCGCTGAGGAAGCAGGTCAGTTTGTCGCGAGACTGTTCCAGGTTTTCCGGGTGCATGCGGCGCAGGTCGGCCGCGTCCGGCAGTTCGTCCATCAATCGGTAGAAGTCGTCGACCAGGCGGCGCAGGCCGTCGATGCCGCCAGCGGCTTGGTAGGAGGCATCGCCTGTGCCGAAGGGGAGGGTGCTGCTCACGGACGGGGGCTCGCTTGAAGTTCGAAAACCGCATCTTACTCGGCGCGCCAGCGGATGATCAGTTGGCATTTCGTCGCGTTCCTTGAGGAACTTGGGGGACGCCGTGCCGTTGGCGTTCACCTGAAAGATGCGCGCCGGGCGCCCTCGTCGCGAAAGTCACCTGCTCAGAGCCTGCGGAGATCCGCAGGCGTTTGCCCGCCTTGCTGTCAGGTCAACATTGAGCGGAAAAAGGCTGCGGTTTCTGCGTCTGTGCAGTAGACGTAACAGCCTTTCATGCCCCTGGTCATGAGCGTCCGATAGGTATTCTTGATGATCAGATTAGTTTCTCGTCGGGCAAGTTCAGGATTGGCCTTGCCCAGCTTCTTGTAGCCGCGGATGGACTTATCGTGCTGGTCGCGTTTCTCGGGAGCAGTGATGACTTGTCCGTTACGGACGATGAGGTCGGGACCAATGATCACGCCGATGTAGTCCACCTCCAGACCCTGACAGGTATGGATGCATCCCACCTGGTCGATGGAGCGGTCGGCAATGATCCATAGGTTACCGTCTTGGCTTAGGTTCCATTGCCGTCGGTAATCGCCAATGACGATGTCATCGGCTGATGGATCTTTCTTGCTGCGCCAAGGCCAGCAGTACCCCGCTACTACTCGAGCCTTGTTATGGGCATTCTGGGCTTCGATGGCCTCATGCAGCGCCTGAGGACTATCGAACACCTGGAAGTCGTAGTCGTGTGGGTCGAAGCGATCATTGGCGGTCGGCCGAATGTCCAGCACGTTATCGAGCCACGCAAGATAGCCATCCGAGCCGCTGCAGCGGAACTGTGATGCCAAGCTGTACTCTTCGACGACTGCTCCCTTGGCTTCTGCAAAATGCCGTATAGCCTGCTTGCTACCGATGTCGCTCAGCGTTACGCGTTGGTCCTCATCGATGAAGAAAACCGTGCACTTGGACGCCCCGATTAGCTCCTTGACTTGGTTCTCGCCGAGGTTGGCGTACAGACCACTCTTTTCATTCAGGCGGTGCGCCTCATCTACGATGAGAACATCGAAGAGGTTCGGCTCGGCATCGACGAACGAGCCGGAGCCGGTGAACATGTGTGAGAACTTCGTGCGGGTGAGGGTGCCCACCAGCTTGGTCTCGTAGACCCGCCGTGGTGCTGCATTCTTCGAGACGTACTTGCCGACCAATCCGAGTGAAGTCAGCTTCACGAGGAGATTTAGCGCCAAGACGGTTTTGCCTGTCCCAGGTCCGCCTTCGATAATGAGTACCCTTGGCTGCTCGGCCGAGGAGGACTTTGCAGCCGCGAGCGCTGCTTCATAGACCTCCTTCTGGTCATCGATAAGGACAAACTCCGGATTGCCCTTCAGTAAACCCGTAAGGGAGTCGGCCAGGGCCTTCGACGGACGAATCCTGCCATTGGCCAACTCGTACAGTACGGCTTTGTTGTCGCCGGAGCGGATGTATCTGCGAATGAAGGCCCTGAGCTGTTCGAGTTCATCTTTTCCCTTGAGGAAGAGGGGGGCTTTGTCGATGTAGGGCTGGTAGTGAGGTGCATCAATGACGCCATCACGGACGTAGTTGTGCAGGTAGGCGCATGGGCGAAGCGCGATGCTCCGTTCATAGACCGCTTCGTTGAAGCCTTCGAGCAGCGAGGCGTATGACCAGGCTTGGTAGGACGGATGAACTGTCTCGTTCAAGCCCTTGCCAAGCGCAGTGACGATGATCGCATCCTTCTCCGACAGCTTTGAGGAGCTCCACTGCTTGAGTTCAACGAGGACGGCATTCTTCTCGCCTGCTTCACCATGGCCGGTCAGCGTGAAATCGATTCGCTTGGACGATTGCGGCAGGTGTAGCTCGATTGCGAGGCCGGTGTCATTCGGTACCGCCTCATCACGTAGGACCTTGGCCATGTAGCCCAGGGAGCCTTTCCAGGAAGCCACTTCGGAGCGGCCGACCCCCTTGCCCGTTTTCGCTGTGTAGTGGGCGAGAATCACATCCTCGATGTCGTCGTTGTCACTGTCGTGGAGGAATTGCTGCTTGGTGGCTTCGTAGACGATCACGCTCTCTTCCCTGAGCCTGTTTTCAAAGCTGGTCGTATTTCTTGCTGGTGCCGTGGGCCTTGCTGACGGGGTATTTCTCCCCGTTGAGTTTCAGCTTTTGCTCGACGGCAGCGTTGAGGTCCACACCCAGCACGTCCGCCAGCCTGACCAGGTACATCAAGACGTCTGCCAGCTCTTCTCTGATGGCTTGGCTGTGTTCTGGGTGGCTGGCCGCCGATCGCGACTCCTCTTCGCTCATCCACTGAAATATCTCCGTCAGCTCACCGGTCTCGCCGGTCAGGGCCATGACGAGGTTCTTCGGGGAGTGGAATTGATGCCAGTTCCGAGCGCTTGCGAACTCTTCAAGCGCCTCGGCAAGAGGGGACACATCGACGAGAGGTTCCAAGGGATGCAAAGCCTCCAGATGGGGTTTGGCGATCAGCTTGTCTGTCTGAAATGACTTGCCGAACATTCTGAAAGACAGATTGTAAGGCTTTCCATCGTGGACGCGGCAAGGCTCCGAGTCTTGAAACCAGTCTCAGGCCTGTTGCAGGATCTATTTTCCTACAACGGATGTAGTCACAAATGACATTGCTTACGCAACTAACAGACCGCGCTGCGGTACAAGAAGCCATTGACGAGTTCGTAGCCCTGGGCAGGACGGCCTTCCTCACTCGCTATGGATTTGGCAAGTCGCGTGACTACCTGGTGCGGGATCCTCGGACGGGAACGGATTGCGACTCCAAGGCGATTGCCGGCGTTGCTTTCGGCAAGCAGTACCCAGACGAGGGGCCTTTATCCTCGGATCGCTTCTCAGGTGGCGAAGCAACGGTAGTACCCGTCCTCACTGCGCTCGGTTACAGCATCATCCGCATAGGCGAAGACTGGACTGAAGACGAAGTGGTAGCGACGGTTGTGGACTACTTCGAGATGCTCCGCGCGGAGTCCCAGGGGCTGGCCTACAACAAGTCCGCACACAACGCGGCCTTGCGTAAGCAGCTCAAGGGGCGGAGTAAGTCGTCGGTCGAACTCAAACATCAGAACATCAGCGCTGTTCTGGCCGCCCTAGGCTTACCCTATATCCAGGGCTACAAGCCCCGCGGCAATACGCAACTGCTGCTCCGTAAATCCGTGCAAGCGTATGTGCTGAAGCAGCATGCCATCGTTGGCTCGATCGTCGATGCGATGGAGGAGGTCAAGCAGCCTAGGGAAAAAGCATTTCTGGCAGCTTTGGTCGATCCACCATCGCCCAAGGCGTTTGCGGAATCCGCACTGCCAGTCTTCCGTCAGCGCTTGCCGCGTAAGCTGGACTATGCCGCGCGAGACGAGGCCAATCGCAAGTTGGGGCGTGCTGGGGAACAATGGGCCATCGGTTTCGAGCAGCACCGGCTGACAGAGCTGGGCCATCCCGAGCTATTCCAAGGCCTGGACTGGGTCGCTGATACCCAAGGCGACGGCGCTGGCTATGACATTCTTTCTTTCGAGCACGATGGTCAGTCTCGTTTCATCGAAGTGAAAACCACCAACAGTGGTATCGCCTCTCCATTCCTGGTCAGTCATAACGAGCTGGAGTTCTCGAGGGAGGCGGGGAATCAGTTTTACCTCTATCGGGTATTTCAGTTTCGCAACGAGCCGCGCTTGTTCACGCTTCGCGGCGATCTCACTCAGCATGTGTATCTGAAGCCGATGGATTACCGCGCGAGCTTCCTGCGCGTCTTAGGCCCATAACTGTTAGGGATGGTCTGAATTAGCCCGGTATTTTCGGCCGACTTCAGTACCCGCCAATTTTTGAAGGCGGCCGATCAATCTAAAACACCCCGATCGTCCAAACGCTCCCGATTTCTTGGCCGCCGCGCGCCCTTTGGCGGCCATTTCTCGCATTACAGGCGCACCGCTCCTACGTCAGCGAGTAAATTCCGGCGAGCCATCCACAGATTCAAACAGCGTCACCATTTGCGCGGCATTCTTGGCCAATCCGCGGAAGCGCACCTTGGTATAGCCGAACTGCCGCTTGATCACGCGGAACGGATGCTCGACCTTCGCCCGCACCTGGGCCTTGGCTTTCTCGATCTTGCGGATCGCCTTGTACAAGACACTGCGCTTGCCATGTTTCTTGTAGGTGCTGCGCCGAGCTGCGATCTGCCAGATGACTTGACGGCCTTCATGTTCCGGGCGTTTCTCGACCCCGGTATAGCCGGCATCGGCGCACACCACGTTTTCCTCGCCGTGCAGCAGCTGGTCGACCTGGGTGACCACCTGCATGCCCTTGGCCGGGTCGCCTATCTGCCGGCCGTCTTGCCCGGCGAAGTATTCGTCCAGGCCCGCATCCAGGGCGGCGTAGTCGGTGATCCTGGTGGCTGCCTTCATCGCCGCGACGCCGGCGAACTCGGTGCGGAAGGCGCCCGGCTCCACCAGGGTGGCGCCGCGCACAATCTCGATGCGGTCATACATCGCCGTGCTTTGCGAAAAATTGCCCAGCCGTGAGGAGCTGGGGACGCCGTCGACTTCGAAGTTGTTGATCTGGAAACCGCGCGACCAGTAAGTGTCGTTCTCGGCGCCGACGCCAACGCGGGATACGGAGATGCCCGTAGTCGCCTCCATGACTTCGGTGAGGTCATTCAGGTTCTGATCCTTGATGCGCTGGTCGGTCATCACCGTGATCGACTGCGGCGTATCGCGCAGCGCCAGGTTGAGGCGTGTGGAGCTGCTCGACGAGGCGGTCGTGTATTCGCCGCTGCCTTCGGTGACGGAGCCCGGTGCCTTGCCGGAGATGGTGACCGAGCCCATTTCCAGCGCACCTTCGGCAGCGGGGGCGGAGAAGATGACCCAATGGCCACTGGCGTTTCTTTCGGCGGCCAGACCGCTGCCGCCCAGCAGGTAGTCCAGGCCGTCCTGAATGCCGAATTCGCCTTGCAGGGCAGGTGCTTGCTTGCCCTGCGTCAGGGCGGGGTCGAAGGGCAGGGTGATGCCGGCGACCTGTGCGAATCCGTTGAGGGAATCTTCCAGCGAGCCGGCGGGCAGGTCGTAGCGGCGCAGATCGGCTTGCTCGGCTTGCACGCCGAAGCTGGGCAACGACGTGGCGGCGGCGCTACCCAGCAGGATGGCGCGCAGGGTGAGTGCGAAGGTGGTGCGACGCGGCACTCGTGGCGGCGAGAAACGAGAGGGCATGGATAACGAGCTCCTTGGCAATGGCAGTATGTTTTCCTGTTTGCCGAAGGGCTCGGATAAAGCCGTAATCAGTATTGAGAATTTTTTTCATCTCTCTCAGCGAGCGGTCACTCGTGTCCACAGCGGGGTAAAGCGCTGAATGCGCAAAGGCATTGAATCGCCGAGAGCATCCAGGGTTTGGTCGATGTGGTCGAGCTGAAACACGCCAGAGACTTCCAGCCCGGCAATCACTGGATCGCAGCTGAGCCAGCCGTGCCGGTAGCGCGCCAGTTCTGCGAGCAGCTCGGCCAGACGCATGCGTTTGGCGACGAGCAGGCCTTGAATCCAAGCGCTGCTGTTCATGGCAGGGCTCACGACGTTGTGGCTGCCATCGGCGCTGATCAGGTATTCCTCACCCGCCAGCACCCGAATGGGTTGCGATCCGGCGCGATGGATGGCGACGATGCCTCCCTCGACCCGCAGGCGTGTCCCCCGGGCCTCCTCGCGTACTCCGAAGGCAGTGCCGATGGCCTGTAGCTGTGCGTGCCTGCTGTCGACCCAGAGGCTGCGATATCCCTCCGGCGCAGCGATATCCTTGCCGGTGTCGATGAAAATCTCGCCGCGCAGCAACTGGACCGTTCGGCGCTGCTTGGAGAAACGCACATCCACCGCGCTGGAGGTATTGAGCTGCAGGCGAGTGCCATCGCTCAGCAGGAACTGCCGGCGTTCGCCTACGCCGGTGCTGTAATCCGAGGCCCAGTCTGCCGGCGAGTGCTCGCGCAGCCCCCAACCGCCCAGGCCGGTGATCGCCACGCCAAAGCCGAGCATCTTGAGAGCCTGGCGGCGGCCATGGCGTTTGCCCTGCAGGCGCTGCAGGGCGTCTTGCGCGACGCTGCCGGGAGCCTCGGCCAGTCGCCGGAACGCGGATTCGCTGGTCTGTAGCGCCTGCCAGGCGGTTTCATGCAGCGGATGGGCGTGTCGCCACTGTAGGCATGCCGCTTGCGTGTATTCATCGGCGTAGCCCGACTGCAGACGAACCAGCCAGCCAATAGCTTGGTCGAGTACCGCATCGGGCAGATCGTCGGGGGAATTGGCGTTCATCGTTGGGCGAGGAAACAGTGGCGGATGGCGGTCGCCATGTACTTCTCGACTGAGCTGAGGCTGACGCCCAGGCGGATAGCGATCTCTTTGTAACCGAGGCCTTCCAGGCGAGACAGCAGGAAGGCCGTGCGCACCTTGGGCGCCAACCCATCGAGCAGGGCGTCAATATGCGCCAGGGTTTCCAGGAGGATCAGTTGATGCTCCGGGGAGGGCACTTGCGCTTCGGGCAAGTGAGCGATGGCCTCCAGGTACGCCTGCTCGACCCGTTGCCGGCGCAACCGGTCGATCAGCAGGCCCCGGGCGACAACACTCAGCCAGGCGCGGGGCTGTCGGATGTCCTGCAAGGGTGCCGGCTTGCCGAGGATGTGGAGGAAGGTGTCCTGCGCCAGGTCCGCCGCGCCCTCGCTGTGGCGCAGCCGCTTGCGCAGCCAACCCAGCAGCCAGGCATGGTGATCGAGATACAGGGCTTGGATATCGACGTGGCGGGTGGCGGAGGCGGGCGGAAATGGCAACGCGAATCCTTGCGTGATAACGACTTGCAGGTGAGAAGTTATCTCATCTTAAAAGAGTTGGTCGGACTACCGCAAGAAAAGTGGCGTTTCGCCAGAATGCTCAGGCGCACCGAGCCGCTTGCCCCTTCAAGCGAAGTCTTCTGGCCAACTGTTGTCGACGGCTTGCACCAAGAGCGGGTGCCAGCGAGGGGCTGGTGGATCAGTCGACAACGCGCCCATTGCGCAGCTGGACTAGCTGGTCGGCGTGGTGGAAGAACCGATCATCATGGGACACCACGATAAGGGTCTTTCCCTGGCGCTTCAGGTCCGGCAGTAGTTCCTCGTAGAACACCCGGCGGAAGGTCGGATCCTGGTCCGCCGCCCATTCGTCGAAGAGCATCAGCGGCCGCTGTTCGAGGAAGGCATGTACCAGCGCCAGCCGTTTGCGCTGGCCCGCCTCCAGGTGCAAGTCCAGCGGGCCGAGGTGGAAGGTCGGCTGGCCAGCGGAGTCGAGGTGCGTATAGCTGACATCGCGCAGTTCGAGCGCTTGCAAAGCGGGGAAGACACCGGTCGGCCGCTCGCTCAGCAGGTCGGGTTCGTACTGGGTGAAGTCGGCGAGCACGGCAGCGATCCGGCGGAAGGCAACCTGGGCCTGGACCGCGGCGGGCAGGCCGCTGGCCACCTGTTCGATGGGGCCGCGGACGAACAGCATGACCAGCACGAAGGCGATCAGCACGCCTTGCTCCAGCTCCAGCCGCGTTCCCAGTATCGAATTGCCCGCGGTTCCTGCCCATGGCGGTCCCATTGCCGGCCTGGCGCTAGGAGGACGCTTTGTTGCCTGGCTACTGCTGGCGGACAGCGTGCGCGCGGAGTCCGCTGAAGTCTTGCAACAGCTCCGGGAGCTGGGGCTGGGACGTCAATTGCTGCTGACCGGGGACCGCCGCGACTCCGCCGAGGCAGTGGCTGCGCAAATCGGCGTTACTCAGGTGGTGGCCGAGGCGCTACCTGAAGACAAGTTGCGCCACGTGAATGAGGAGCTGGCGACCGGCTTTCGTCCGCTGGTGGTTGGCGATGGCATCAACGACTCACTGGCGCTCAAGGCGGGCGTGGTCGGTGTGGCCATGGGGGCAGGGGGCGCCGACATCGCTTTGGCGGCGGCGGATATCGTGTTGATCAATGGCGATCTGCGGCGTCTGGGGACTTGTATTCGCCTGAGTCGCCTGTGTCGGCGCACGCTGCAGATCAACGTCATCATCGGCCTGGGCTGGACACTGGCGATTGTGCTGGCTGCCGCCTTCGGCCTGCTGGCTGCGGCGGGTGCCATGGTGACGGCACTGCTGCATAACCTCAGCACTTTACTCGTGCTGGCCAATGCCGGGCGGCTGTTGCGTTATGACGAAACGCTTTCCAACCCCAATGAATCGGCCGCGCAAGTTTGATGCAATGTCCAGTGGAGCCCGCTCACTGTGGCCTCCAACTTGCGGCGCTCGCGTGTTGCGAGTCTGGCATTACTCACTGGCATTGACCCTCGCCCCTGGTGGTATGACCTCTGTGTACGTCTCCTTCTGGCCGATTTCTGCCCCTTTCGACAGGCTGCTTCTGGTCTGGTGACCATGGTTCGCTTGCTAAGGACGGATCCTGGTCACCGTAGGCTTGCAAGTTGGATTTACTCTCGCAACTCAACGGTTTATCTAGCCAGGTTTCCAGAGAGATTCCCAGTCTTGCTGGTGATCTGGAGCAAACGAGGTTGCAACCTGACTGCAAGCATATGGGTGTAGACGTACCAAGTAGGCGTTGGCTAACGATGCGGGGATCACGCTGTCTGCGTTTCCCACCAAATGCCGCGGTGGTATTGCTGAGTCCAGCGGATCCTGCGAACCGTCGAGGGGCGAGAGCCCTTTCATTAATGCTGTTGCCAGGACGCAAGAGGCGCTCTCTGACTCAGCACAGGGAGTCGTTGATGGCTTTCGCTATTTCCTTGTCTCGCGCGAATTGATTAGCAGGGCTTATATGCTCTTTAAGGATCCATTAGCTATTCGGCCGAGCTCTGATTCGCCATCATAGCAGCCATGAAAAACGCTCCCTCACTCTCCTGGCATCCGTCGCGCCACAGGACCTCGATGCTCCTCGCCAGCGCCTGCCTGGCCCTGGCGGTGGGCATACCTGGTGCCTCGGTGGCCTGGGCAGCGAGCGACACCTCGTCCGCGCCCTCCAAGGAGTTCCCCATGAAGATTCGCCTGGTCGTCGGTGAGCAGGTCGCCACTGCCACCCTGTATGACAACCCCACCGCCAAGGATTTCGCATCGCTGCTGCCGCTGTCCTTGACGATGACCGACTACGACACCATCGAGCGCGTCTCCGATCTGCCGCGCAAGCTCTCCACGCAGGGCGCCCCTGAGGGCATGACTCCCGTGGCCGGCGAACTGACCCACTACGCCCCCTGGGGCAATCTGGCGATCTTCATCAAGCCGCGCGCCTATTCGCGCAGCCTGCTGCCGCTGGGCAAGGTCGATGAAGGCCTGTCCATCCTGTCCCGGCCCGGTCCCTACAAGGTGCGGATCGAGCGCGTCGAGGCCTAGACCCTATCCCCGTGACAGCCAGCTGCGTGAAAGACATCCCCATCATGACCAAGACCCTCGAGACGAGCGGCATCGCCACGCCGGATAGCCTGGGCGTGGGTCGTCGCACCCTGCTCAAAATGACCGCCACCGGAATCGCCGCCGTGGGTGTCGGCGCCATTGCCAGCGGCCCGGCCATAGCGCAGTCGGCCGTGAAGCTCAGCGACAGGTGGGACAAGGTGTTTCCCAGGAGCGACAAGGTCGACCACCGGAAAGTCACCTTCAAGAACCGTTATGGCATCACCCTGGCGGCCGACCTGTACCAGCCGAAGAACGCCAGCGGCAAGCTCGCGGCGCTCGCCGTCGGCGGCCCGTTCGGCGCCGTGAAAGAGCAATCCTCGGGGTTATACGCGCAGACCATGGCCGAGCGCGGCTTCATCGCCCTGGCCTTCGACCCGTCCTACACCGGCGAAAGCAGCGGCGAGCCGCGCAACGTCGCCTCGCCGGACATCAGCGTCGAGGATTTCAGTGCCGCGGTGGACTGCCTGGGCCTGCTGCCCAATGTCGACCGCGAACGGATCGGCATCATCGGCATCTGCGGCTGGGGCGGCATGGCCTTGAGCGCCGCCGCCGTGGACAAGCGCATCAGGGCCGTCGTGGCCAGCACCATGTACGACATGAGCCGCGTCATATCCAAGGGCTACAACGACAGCGCCACCCTCGAACAGCGCACGCAGACGCTGGAGCAACTGAGCCAACAGCGCTGGAAGGACGCGGAAAGCGGCACCCCTGCGTACCAGCCGCCCTACAACGAACTGAAGGGGGGCGAGGCACAGTTCCTGGTCGAGTACCACGACTACTACCGGACTCCGCGCGGCTATCACCCGCGCGCGGTCAACTCCGGCAACGCCTGGACGATCACCACGCCACTGCCGTTCATGAACCTGCCGATCCTCACCTACATCAAGGAGATTTCGCCGCGGCCAATCCTCCTGGTTCATGGTGAGAACGCGCACTCGCGCTACTTCAGCGAAACCGCCTACGCGGCGGCAGAGCCGAAGGAGCTCATGATCATTCCGGACGCTGTCCACGTGGACCTGTACGACCGGATGGACAAGATCCCGTTCGACAAGCTGATGGCGTTCTTCCAGAAGAACCTGGCCGCGTCGGCGTAGAGCCAGCGGGGCGCGCGAAACGCCCCTCGTGCCTGAACCCCCTGACCGCGCTGTCCCGGTGGACGGCGCGGTGTTTCCTATCGAGCGACAAAAGAAAGGCATTCCATGACCACCACCGCCATCGACGCCCCCAAGGGCTCCGACACCCTTCGCGAGCACCAGGAGACGCCAACGTCCTGGAGCGGCGTCTTCGCCCTGGCCGTCTGCGCCTTCGCGCTGATCGCCTCCGAGTTCCTGCCCGTCAGCCTGCTCACGCCCATGGCAGCGGACCTGCGTGTCACCGAAGGCATGACCGGCCAGGGCATTGCCATCTCCGGCGTCTTCGCCGTGCTTACCAGCCTGTTCATCTCGGCGCTGGCCGGCAGCCTCAACCGCAAGACGCTGCTGCTGGGCCTGACGTTGGCGATGGGCATATCCGGCGCGATCATCGCGCTGGCGCCGAACTACGTCATTTACATGGTTGGCCGTGCGCTGATCGGCGTAGTCGTCGGCGGCTTCTGGTCCATGTCGGCGGCCACGGCCATCCGCCTGGTGCCGACGCGCGATGTGCCGCGCGCCCTGGCCATCGTCAACGGCGGCAACGCGCTCGCCACCGTGGTGGCCGCGCCGATGGGCGCCTACCTGGGCACCGTCATCGGCTGGCGCGGTGCGTTCCTGTGCCTGGTGCCGGTGTCGCTGATCGCGCTGGCCTGGCAGTGGAAGACCTTGCCATCCATGCCGGCCGCGGTACGCACACCTGACATCGGCAACGTGTTCAAGGTGTTCACCCTGTTCAAGCATCCGGGTGTTGCCGTGGGCATGCTGGCGAGCAGCCTGCTGTTCATGGGGCAGTTCGGGTTGTTCACCTACGTGCGGCCCTTCCTGGAAACGGTCACGGGCGTGCATGGCTCCGCCATCTCCCTGATCCTGCTGGTGATAGGCGCGGCCGGCTTCATCGGCACCGCGCTCATCGGCCGCGTCCTGCAGCGGGGCTTCTACCAGACGCTGGTCGTCATCCCGCTGCTGATGGCCGCGACGGCCCTGGCACTGGTCGCCTTCGGCGGCTGGACCACCATCGTCATCGCGTTGCTCGCGCTGTGGGGCCTGACCGGCACCTCGGCGCCCGTGGGCTGGTGGGCCTGGATCGCCAAGGTGTTTCCCAGGGATGCCGAGGCCGGTGGCGGCCTGTTCGTCGCCGTGGTCCAGATGTCCATTGCACTGGGCTCCACCGTTGGCGGCCTGCTGTTCGACCACAGCGGCTACCGCAGCACCTTCATCGCCAGCGCTGTGCTGCTGGCGATCTGCGCGGTGTTGACCCTCATGACCGCGCGCCAGTCCGCGGCACACGGCTGATCGATCCCGCAAGGACCGACTGCCATGAAAAAACCTACGTCACCGTCCACTCTCTGATGTCTCAACGAAGACTCCGGCATCAGCCAGCTCCATAGCGACGGCGACACGCCCGCCGCCCATCGCCAGACAGCCCGCACACAGGAGAAAGTCCATGACCGTCAAAGCCTACGGCGCCTACGCCAGCGATCGTCCCCTCGAACCGATCGACATCACCCGCCGTGCTCCCGGCGCGCACGACGTACAGATCGACATCGCCTATTGCGGCGTATGCCACTCGGACCTGCACCAGGTGCGCTCCGAATGGGCAGGCACGCGCTATCCCTGCGTACCGGGCCACGAGATCGTCGGCCGCGTCTCGGCCGTGGGAGCACAGGTCTCGAACTTCAAGCCGGGCGACCTGGTCAGCGTAGGCTGCATTGTCGATAGCTGCAAGCACTGCGCGGATTGCAGCGAAGGGCTGGAAAACTACTGCGACCACATGGTCGGCACCTATAACTTCCCGACCGCCGATGCGCCGGGCCACACCCTGGGCGGCTACTCCCAGCGGATCGTGGTGCATGAGCGCTATGTGCTGCGCATCCGGCATCCCGAGGCGCAACTGGCCGCCGTGGCACCTCTGCTGTGCGCTGGCATCACCACTTATTCGCCGTTGCGCCACTGGAACGTGGGGCCTGGCCACAAGGTCGGGGTGGTCGGCATCGGCGGGCTAGGGCACATGGGCATCAAGCTGGCGCATGCCATGGGCGCGCACGTGGTCGCGTTCACCACCTCCGACTCCAAGCGCGAGGCGGCCAGGGCCCTGGGGGCCGACGAGGTGGTGGTCTCGCGCAACCCCGGCGAGATGGCGGCGCACGGCAAAAGCTTCGACTTCATCCTCAACACCGTGGCCGCGCCGCACGACCTGGATGCGTTCATGGTCCTGCTCAAGCGCGACGGCAGCATGACGCTGGTAGGGGCCCCGGCCACGCCGCATCCGCCCGTCGAAGTATTCAACCTGATCATGAAGCGCCGCGGCCTGGCCGGCTCGATGATCGGCGGCATTCCCGAGACGCAGCAGATGCTGGATTTCTGCGCCGAGCACGGCATCGTCGCGGACATCGAGATGATCCGCATCGCGGAAATCGACGCGGCCTACGAACGCATGCTCAAGGGCGACGTGAAGTATCGCTTCGTCATCGACTGCGCTTCGCTCGCCGCCTGAACGCTCAAGACGACCTATCCCATCGCAGCAACTCCGGGAGACACGCATGCACTACACGCACCTCGGCTGTACCGGCCTCAAAGTCAGCCGCATCGCACTGGGCACCATGAACTTCGGCGAGATGGCCGACGAAGCCACCAGCTTCAGGATCATGGATGAGGCGCTCGGCGCCGGCATCAACCTCTTCGACACAGCCGACGTCTATGGCGGGCCGCAGTCGCCGGACATGGCCAAGGGCTTCGGCACGTCCGAGGAGATCATCGGCAACTGGCTGGCGCAGGACAAATCGCGTCGCGACAAGATCGTGCTGGCCACCAAGGTCTATCAGCCGATGGAGACCGGCCCCAACGACAAGTACCTGTCGGCCTACCACATCCGCCGCGCCTGCGAAGCCAGCCTGAAGCGCCTGAAGACCGACCATATCGACCTGTACCAGATGCACCACATCGACCGGGCAACGCCCTGGGAGGAAATCTGGCAGGCGATGGAGCAACTGATACGCGAAGGCAAGATTACCTATGTCGGCTCCAGCAACTTCGCCGGCTGGGATATCGCCACCGCACAGTTGACCGCCGCTTCGCGCAACCTGCTGGGCCTGGCGTCGGAACAGAGCCTGTACAACCTCACCCAGCGCACCATCGAGCTGGAAGTGATTCCGGCGCTGCGCCACTTCGGGATAGGCCTGATCCCGTGGAGCCCGATCGGCATGGGCCTGCTGGGCGGTGTGCTGCGCAAAGTCGCCGAGGGGCGCCGGGCCACTCCGGCTCTGCAGCAGCGGATAAACAAGCTGCGCCCGCAACTGGAAGCCTACGAGGCGCTGTGTGGCGAACTGGGTGAACCACCTGCGGTCGTGGCGCTCGCCTGGTTGTTGCACAACCCGGTCGTCACTGCCGCAATCAGCGGCCCGCGCACCGTCGTACAGTTGCAGCAGAGTCTCGATGCGCTGTCCCTGACGCTTTCGGACGAGACGCTGGCCAGGCTGGACGAGATCTGGCCGGGACCGGGTGGCGAGGCGCCAATGGCCTACGCCTGGTAGGAGCGATGTGGTTCTAGGCCTTCTTTCCCCGCGGGCGAGTGAAGCGCAGCGCGTTGACGACCAGCGAGAAGGCCGGCGATGGCTGCCGCCGGCTGGGGTAGTACAGGTAGTACCCCGGGAAGGGGGCGCACCAGTCTTCCAGCACCCGGACCAGGCGGCCGTCTTCAATGTGGGGGGCGAATTCTTCTTCCGGTAGCCAGGCCACTCCCAACCCTGCCAAAGCGGCGTCCACGATGTTGGGCGAGGTATTGAAAGTGAGCTGGCCATCGACGCGGACATTCAGCGTGTGCCCGCGTCGCTCGAATTCCCAGACATAAAGCCCTCCACCGGACTGCATGCGCATGTTGATGCACTTGTGGTTCATCAAATCCCGCGGGTTCGCAGGTTCGGGATATTCGGCGAAGTAGGCTGGAGAAGCCGCGACGGCCATGCGGATCGGCGGTCCGATGGGCATCGCGATCATGTCCTTGTCGATGGTGTCCCCCAGGCGCACGCCGGCATCGAAACGATCCGCCACTATGTCGCGGAAACCGTAGTTCACATCGAACTCCATCTTGATGTCGGGGTATTCGAGCAGCAGGGGCGTCAGCTTGGGCAGCAGCGTGGTTCGCAGGACATGATCGCCACAGGTGATGCGTACCGTACCCGCAGGCTTGTCGCGCATCTCCGTCAGCTCCTCCAGCTCCGCATCGATTTCATCGAAGCGGTGGCCGATGGCCTGCAGGAGCCGCTCGCCGGCAGCCGTGGGGGAAACGCTGCGGGTGGTGCGAGTGAGCAGCCGGATCTGCAGCCGTGCCTCCAGGCCGCTGATCGCCTGGCTGAGCGCCGATTGGGTAACGCCCAGCAGGGCCGCGGCGCGGGTGAAGCTACCTTCGCGTGCGACCGTGACGAAGTAGAGGAGGTCGTTGAGGTTGCGTTTGATCATGGTCCGGCTTTCAGTGAATTGATAAGCATGTCTAATATTTTATTGGTGAATTAATCAGCCGATCAATCGGCTGACCGGAGATCTCGTGCAAGGCTTCTCCAGGTCCTGGGGGAGGGGCTCTCCCTCGGCAATCCGCGTGGTCACATTCCCTGCTTTTCAATACGTGTCTTGGCTTGTGCCACGCCGAGCGTAGAGGGGAGGGCAATGCCGTTCTTGGCCGCAAGGATCTCGGCCATCACGCTCACGGCGATTTCGGCAGGGGTCTTGCTGCCTATGTAGATGCCTACCGGCGCGTACAGCCGTGCCAGCGAGAGCGAGTCCGCGGAGGCGTAGAAATGCTCTATCAGGCGCTGCCGTCGGCTCTCGGTGTTGCGGCGCGAGCCAATGGCGCCTACGTAGAAGGCGGGACCATCGAGGGCTTCCAGCAGGGCCAGGTCGTCGAGCTTGGGGGCGTGGCTCAGGACCACGATGTAGGTGCGCGTGTCGGGCCGCATGGCACGGACTGCGTCATCGGGCATTTCCCTGGTGACTTGCACGCCGGTCACGGACCAGGTGTCGAGATATTCGCCATTTCCCCATCCCCGTAGGTGCGGGTGTATCGGTGGATCAGGTCGTCCTCGATGCAGCCGCCCGACACCGAGCCGACACAACGGCCATCCTCGCGCAGAGCCATCATGGACCCGACGGGGCGGGGCGAGGAGCCCCAGGTCCTGACCACTGTCGCCAGCAACAGCCGATGCTCGGCCGCAAGCCAGTCGCGGGCGGTTCACAGGACGTGCACGTCAACGCTTTCCAACTACTGTTCCCCTACCCGGCCGGCTGGACCTCGAAATAGCGACAGCAGAAGCCAGGAGCGCCGTTCTAACCCAAAGCCGCCTTCGAGGCGGTTTTCATCGCGCCGCGCTCCTCGTAGGAGCGAACTTACTGGCGTTGGCACGAGGCGCTGTTCACCCGGCTGCGGGCCGTCGTCATCCACCTCAGCGCCGGCATGACCGCCACGGTCAATATCGAGGCGGATGCCGCGCGCTGAAGGCCGTCACCAGAGTGCGAGGGTGTAGTCGATGTTCACCCGCAGCTCGTTGTCGTCGCGGTGCGTGGCGCCGGGCGCGAAGTCGTTGCGGTACCAGGCGTGGCGCACACGCAAGGCCACGCCCTTGAGGCTGCCGCTCTGCACGGTGTAGGACAGTTCGAGGTCCTTCTCGCTCTCGCTCAGGCCGCTGCCGCCGAATTTCGCCAGCTCGATATTGCCGCCGCGCACATAGCGCAGCATGCCCTTTAGCCCGGGCAGGCCGGCGCCGGCGAAGTCCTGGTCGAACTTCACCTGCCAACTGCGCTCCTTGGGGTTGAGGAATTCGGAACTGAGGGTGCCCTCGGTGATCACCAGGGTTTCGGTGCCGTACAGGTATGGCATCCCGGTGGTGCCATCCAGGTGCGAGTAACCTAGCCCCAGGCTATGGCTGCCCCAGGCGTAGGTCAGCATCAGGGCCGCGTTGCGGTTGTCCACCTTGCCGCCCCTGGCCGCACCGTCCTCGCCGGTGACGAACAGGCGGAAGTCGCTCTTGAGCCGGCCCACGCCCAGCGCACGCTCGTCGACGAAGCCGAAGTAGTCCTTGCGGTACAGCTGGTCTACCTCGGCGTGGTAGTACTTCAGCGTCAGTTGCTTCGACCAGGCGTAGTCGCCGCCGAGGAAGGTGAACCTGTCCGAGGTGGCGGCGCCGTTGAAGCGGCCGTTGGGTGCGCTGATGCGCATCTTCTCGTAGTTGGTGGCGTCGCGCAGGTTGATGCGGTCCATCCATCCGGCATGCAGGCTCAGGTCGTCGATGTCCGTCGAGTGCAGATAGACGCCGCGGAAAGTCTGCGGCAGCAGGCGGGTGGGGGCACCGAAGGCGATCGGCAGGAAGGTGCTGATGTTGCCGGCCTGCAGTTCGGTCCGCGAGATGAGCAGCTTCGCCGTCAGGCCCAGTTCGGAATAGTCGTCGGCCGGCTCGCGGGTAGCCGGGTCGAAGGGCATCAGGCCGGTACCGGCGCGGTCCGGCGAGGAGTCCAGCTTCAGCCCGAGCATGCCCTGGGCGTCCAGGCCGAAACCTACCGGGCCTTCGGTGAAGCCCGACTTGAAGTTGAGGATGAAGCCCTGGGCCCACTCGCGGGCGGCGGCCTGCGGGGTTTCGCCCAGGTAGTTGCGGTCGAAGTAGTAGTTGCGCAGGACCAGGTCGGCATGGCTGTCGTCGATGAAGCCCGCGGCGCTTGCGCTGCAGGCGTAGGACAGGGGCACAGCCAGGCACAGCAGGGCGCGGGATGCCTTGTGCATGATGCTCTTCACTTTCTTGTAGTTGTACGAAGCCCTGCCGTGTTGGCGGCAGAGAATGCGCAGGGTGGGGTCGTCGATCCGGCTAGGCGGGGCGCTGGGTGATCAAGCGGAACAGCGCCAGGGCGGCGACCACGATGCCCGGCGCAGAAACCAGCAGAACGCCTGCGGAACCAGCCCCCAGGGCGAGCATCTGGCCCGCCACCAGCGGCCCGCTCATGGCGCCCAGGCGGCCGACGGCGACCGCGGCGCCGACACCGGTGGCGCGCATTCGCGCGGGGTAGAAGCAGGGCGTCAGGGCGTAGAGCACGCACTGCCCACCGGTGGCGAAGAAGCCGGCGACGAAACCGGCCAGCAGCATCGCGCCCAGGTTGTCGGCCAGGCCCAAACCGGCCAGCGCCACGAGGATGCCCAGGTACACCAACGTCGCCATGCACCAGGCCGGCAGGCGCTCCATCAGCATGCCCAGGGCCAGGGTGCCGATGGCCGCGCCTATCTGCAGGGCGAACATCACCCAACTGGCGTGGTTGGCGCTGAAACCCTGGCCGACCAGCAGGCTCGGCAACCAGTTGATGAGGATGTACACCACCATCAAGGTGAAGAAATAGCTGATCCACAACAGCCAGGTGGCGCCTTGCCCGAGCAGGTCGCGATGCAGGCTGCGGCTATCCCGGGCCTGCCCCGACGGTTTGTGGAATTCGCTGGACTCAGGCAGGTACAGCGCCAGCAGCGGCAGGATCAGCAACGGCACCACGCCGCCGATGTGGAACACCAGTTGCCAGCCACCGGAGTACCCGGCAATGCCGATGCCCGCCGCCAGCGCCCCACCCAGTGGCACGCCGCAGTACATAAGGCTTACCGCCCGGCCGCGCAGATGCGCGCCAGCGGCCTCCGAGCTCAGGGCGATCAGGTTGGGCAGCGCCGCGCCCAGGCCGACGCCGGTGAACAGGCGTGCCACCAGCAGGCTTCCCAGGCCCCAGGCATGGGCGGTGGCCAGGGAGAATATGCCGAACAAGGCCACCGAGCCGATCAGCACACGCTTGCGCCCGATGCGGTCGGCCAGCCAGCCACCGACGAGGGCGCCGGGCAGCAGGCCGAGGATACCGGCGCTGAACACCCAGCCCATCTGCAGCCTGTCCAGGCCGAAGACGCCACCCAGCTCCGGTGCGACTATGCCGGCCGCCTGCAGGTCCACGCCCTCCAGCAAGGCGACCAGGAAGCACAGGGCTATGGTGATGGCCAACCTCGGCTGGCCGTGAACGGTTGCTCGTTCCACTGTCATGCCACTGCCCTCCCTTGGTGGGGAAGGGCAGGTGCGTCGTGCAGTGCAAGGCGATTGCTCATTGGGTTCACCCGTCTTGTTCTTGTAATGGGTAAAGCCGGCCCCGGCCGGGGCCGGCCAGGCTAGCGAGCTATTCGTCGACGATGGTGTTGCGCAGGATGCCGACGCGCTCGACCTCCACCTCGACCACGTCGCCGGGCTTCATCCACAGCGGCGGTGTGCGCTTGGCGCCGATGCCGCCCGGAGTCCCGGTCACGAAGACGTCGCCGGGGCGCAGCGGAGCCACCGTCGAGGCATAGGCGATTTGCCGCGGGATGCTGTGCAGCATCATGTCCGTGGTTGCGCGCTGCACCTCCTCGCCATTGAGTCGCGTCACCAGCGACAGCCGGGCGCCTGGCTCGATCTCGCCGGCCGTCACCATCCAGGGGCCGAAGCCGCCGGTGCGCCAGAAGTTCTTGCCGGGCGCCCATTGCGCGGTGTGCAGCTGCCAGTCGCGCACCGAGCCGTCGTTGTAGCAGGCGTAGCCGGCGATATGTTCCCAGGCGTCTTCCTCGCGGATGCGCCGGCCGCCCTTGCCGATGATGACCGCGATCTCGCCTTCGTAGTCCAGCCGGGTCGATTCCGGCGGCCGCGGGATCGCCTCGTCGTGGCCGACCTGGGAATCCGCCACGCGCAGGAAGAACATCGGCTTCTCGCTGATCTCGCGACCGGTCTCGCGGACGTGCTCGCCGTAGTTCAGGCCCGCGCACCAGATCTTGCCGGGGTTGGGGATCACGGGCAGGAAGCGTACGTCCGCCAGTTTCAGGTCCGGCGTGCGGCCCTCGATGGCTGCTGCCGCCAGGGCGATGCCATCGCCCTCCAGCAGGCTCTTGAGGTCGGCGAAGCGGCCTTCCAGCAGGTGCTGAAGATCGAAAACGCCATCGCCGACTGCGACACCGAAGCTCGCCTTGCCGGCGTGTTCAAAGCTCATGAGTTTCATGGGAGTTCCCGGTTTGGTTGAGTGCAGCTCGCTGCACGGGGTTGAGGCGTTGCATGGCCGCGGCTCACGAGGCTCGCGACTGGATTGCCAGGGACGCACGGGGTTGTGTGTCGCCCTGCGGGCCGGTGCCGTACAGGCAAGCGGGCAGTGCAGGGATGAGCGCTGCCAATGCCTGGAGCGCCAACTGCTCGTCCGGCGCGCGGCTGGCGGCGGCCACGTAGCGATCGGGGCGCACCAGCAGGGTGAGGCCGCTGCCGAGCAGCGCGGCGAAGGCACCGTCGAGGTCGACGACGCCCTCGCGACGGCCGGCCGGCCGCTGGATTTCGAGCGCCGCGTCCTTCGGGAAGCGCAGGATCGCCCAGTCGGACCCCAGCACCTTGTCCAGTGCGATGCGTTCCCCGTTCGGGCGCTGTACCCGGGGCTGCGGCAGCGCGCGGCCCACCAGGTCGGCGGCCGCCCGCGGCAGATCGGAAGCCGGCGGGACTATGCAGCCTGTCGTGAAATACGGCTGCTTCAGGAATTTCATGTCGACCAACCAGCGCTTGGCCGGCGGGACTATCCCCAGGGCCACGACAGCAACGTCGCGCAAGGTGGTCAGCAGCGGATGGGTGCTCATCACTACCTTGCCGATGCGGTGCGAGAGCCGAACCATCTGTTCCGCATGGGGCCGGCGCTCGGCCTGGTAGCTGTCGATCAGCGCTTCGCTGGCCTGGCCACGGACATGGGCTGCGATCTTCCAGGCGAGGTTCGCCGCGTCGCGGATGCCGGCGTTGAGCCCCTGTCCGGCGAACGGCGGCATCAGGTGGGCCGCATCGCCGGCAAGCAGCACGCGGCCGCGGCGGAAGCTCGCGGCGATCCGCTGTTGCGCCACATAGACAGCGGCGCGGCGGATGTCCGCGGCGACTATGCGCTGGTAGGGCGCGACCAGCTCGATGATGAATTCCGGGGTGGTCACCCTGGCCGGGTCATCGCCGGGCAACAGCATGAACTCGTAGCGGCAGCGGCCCTTGACGCCGGGTACCACCACGCAGGGGCGCACGCCGTTGCAGTGGAAGCGCGAGAAGCGCTCTGGCTCGCCCTGGGTGTTGAGGACGTCCACCACGATCCACTTCTCAACCTGGGTCGAGCCTTCGAGGGGGATGCCGAGCTGCGTGCGCACCGGGCTGCGGCCGCCATCGCAGGCCAGCACCCACTTCGCGCGCAGGCGCTGTGCGCCGTTGGCGTCCACCAGTTCCACCTCGGCGTGTTCCGGGTGATTGGCGACGGCCCGTACTTCGGTGCCGAAGCGCAGGTCGATGCCGCCTCGCACCTGCGCCGCCTCCAGCAGCAGGGCGACGAGTACCGGCTGGTCGAACTGCGACTTGGCCGGCTGGCCCAGGCGCGAATGGTGGGACGACATTTCCGCCAGCAGTTGCCCTTTGCGCCCGAAGTAGCGCGCGCCTGTGCCCACCAGCATTTCCGGCAGGAGTTTGTGCAGTACGCCGATCTCGGCCATCACCCGCAGCGATTCGTCGGTGATGCTGATGGCGCGTGGTTCGTCGGTGATGCCGGGGTTGCGCTCGGCCAGCGTCACCCGGATGCCTTGGTCCGCGAGCAGGTTGGCTGCCGTCAGGCCGACAGGACCTGCCCCGATCACCAGTACGTCGGTTTCCATGGGATTCTCCAGTAGGGTCGTGAAGCCACGCCTTGCGGCGCTTTCCTCAGGCGTTGAAGCCCTGGTGTTCACAGAGGGGGAGGTAGTCCTCGCGCAGTGGTGCGAAGACGTCGACATTGAGGGCGCGCTCGTCGCCGAGCGGCTCGGCGCAGTGGGGAACGCCTCCGGGGATGTAGAGCACGGAGGGGGCCTGTACGTCGAAGACCTCGTCGCCGACCCAGAAGCGCATGGCGCCGCACAGCACGTAGCTGAGCTGGTCGAAGGGGTGGGCGTGCGGGCCGATCGAGCGGTAGCCCGGCTCGAACCAGTTGACGGTGGTGACCGTGCCGTCGGAGCGCAGGCCGGTCCTGGCGAAGCCCGGGCGGACTTCGGTCAGCGGCAGCTGGTCCAGGCGAAACACGCGGGCGGCATTCTTCGGGGCGATCTTGTTATGGGTGTGGGTCATGGTCGGGTACCGGTGGTTTCAGCGGGCTGCGCGGAAGGCTCGGCGGATGACCCGGCGGCGGATCCGCCACTGGCCGTCCTCCTGTGCGTACAGGTCCTCGTAGTCGCCGACCATCAGCGGCGTGGTGTCGACCGCATCGGCGGTCTCGCTGCGGAAGACGCTGGCGTACAGGGTTCCGCACAGCCCCTCGTCGCTCCACCACAGCCGGTGGTTGGTCTCGACGTGGCGCGATACGCGCGGCAGCTTGACGCGTTCTGCGCCCCAGGCCGCGATGGCCTCGCGGCCCACCAGGTCGCGCGGCGGCAGGCCCAGCAGCTGGCCGTCCGCCGTGTAGAGCTGATGCAGCGTGTCCGCTGCGCCGTGGTCCAGGCGGTAGGCGTGTTCCGCGGTCAGCGCCTGAATCTCCAGGCGTAGCTCCAGGCTTGGCTCCGGCCGGCCCTGCGTGCTGCTCTTCATCTCAGTTTTCCTCCACGGCAGTCATCATTCCGAAGCCCGTCATCCATTCGTCGACAGGCCAGTACCACTGGTTCGTGACCCGGTAGCGGCCGCGCGCCGATAGCGCGGCGAAGGCCGCCAGCCAGGCGCGAATCTCGTGGCCGGAGTGGCCGCCGCAGCGCTCGATCCATTCGTTGCTCCAGCGGTCGGCTTCGGTCAGGCGGCCTGAGGCCAGGGTCGCCATGACCTGGGCGTCGAACTCTGGGTTGATCGGCTGGAAGGGACTATCGCCCAGCGCATGGGCCTTGCCGGCCTCGATGACGCGCTGCTGTCGCTGCGCGCGGGCTTCGGGCGAGGGGTTGCGGCCGTCGATCAGGCGCGCGGCGACTTCAGGCATCGCTCCTTCCAGGCGCGGAACGGGCGGGTCGTGCGACAGGCCGCCGGAGGCGACCACCAGCACCCGTCGGCCCCAGGAGGCGGCCTCGCGGCCGATGGCTTCGCCCAGCAGCCGTACCCGTTGCAGCGGGCCCAGCGGCAGTCCGACGGCGTTGACGAAGACCGGTACCAGCGGCTGCGCCGAGTGCTTGCCGAACAGGAACTCCAGCGGTTGGACGATGCCGTGGTCGACCTGCAGCCGTTCCGACTGGGCGACGTCCACGCCCGCGTCGAGCACGGCCTGGACCAGCCGGCGAGCCGCTTGGCGATCGACCGGCAGGGGCCCTGGCTCGGTTCCCCAGTCACCGACGGAGACGGCGCCGGAACCGATGCAGAAGGCTGGCATCAGGTCGTAGAAGACGCCATTGAAATGGTCGGGGCCGAAGACCACGGTGAGTTCGGGGTCGAAGGCACGCACGAAGGCACGCATGGTGTCGAGCGCCGCTTCCACCCCGGCCAGTGTCTCCGGGCCGGGATCGTTGATCCCGAAAAGTGGTGAGTGTGACAATGCACAGAGGGCCAGTGTCATCCCGTCTCCTTGTTCTTGTTCGTTTGCAGGGCACCTGCCGCGGTGGCCTGAGGGTCGACTGCGGCTGCGTGATGGGGTGAATACTACGCATGACAAAAAATACTAGTCAATGAAGAATATATTTTTCAATAAGTAGTAGAATCCAAAAAATGAGCACTTCACCCGATGCATCCGTCTTCGAACGAATCCGCCATGCGATCCTGGCGGGTACCTGGGCGCCCGGTCACAGGCTGGCGCCGGCCGCCTTGTCAGGGCGCTTCGACACCAGCACGCCGGTGGTGAGGGAGGCCCTCACCCGGCTGGTAGGCGAGAACCTGGTTGTGGCCAGGACTAACCATGGCTTCTTCGTGCCCAAGCTCGACCTGCGGGAGTTCCGGGATGTGACCGAACTGCGCTGCGTCACCGAGTCGCTGGCGCTGCGCCTGGCCATCGAGCGTGGCGACCTGCAGTGGGAGACGGAGCTGATCGCCGCCCACCACCGCCTGGCTCGCACGCCTCGCCGCTGCAGTAGCGATCCCGAACGGATCAGCGAGGATTGGTCAGTAGCTCACAGGGCGTTCCACCAGGCCCTGATCGTGGGCTGCCAGTGCGAGCCGATGATGCGGATCGCCAACAACCTGTCGCAGTCGACGGACCTGTACCGGCGCTGGGCCGCGCCGGCTCCGGAAACGTTGCAGCGGGACGTGGAGCGCGAGCACCGCGACATCCTCGATGCCGTTTTGCAGCGGGACGTGGAGCGGGCCTGCGAGCTGCTGCGCCATCACTACGAGGAAACCGCGCGGATCGTGCTGGCCGCGGGGCTGGTGGGCTGATGAGACTCGAGGGGGGGCTCGAAGCGGTAGATGCGTTATCGATAGGCTGATCGCGCAGGAGTGTAGGCCGGCCGCCGAAGCGTGGTTCTTCTGTACAGGCCGGTAACGCGGCGTGTTCAGGATATTCCCGGGCGTAGTCGGACACCAAGCTTTGCGTTCTCTTCGCGAGCGCCACTCTCTCCGTGCAATGACCAATGGAAGGAGCGAGTTTCGTGGTGGGGTATGCCGGTCAGGATTTGAGCGCAGCAGCCGTACCAGGCACCTGGCATGACGGTTAACGTACCGTTACTGCACTGTGCCTGCCTTGCGCTAACGGCAGAATGGTGTTCAAAGCAGATATCGCAGCTAGCCGAGCCTTCCGCGGTGCTGGCAGTGCCCCAGATTTCCCTCACCCAGTAAGTCCGTGCGCCTCACCGTCGGTTGTCCCATGGCGGGCTCCATAGCTTCTGCACCGTGGACGGTAGGGATTAGGAATCATCTGATATTAGTAGGGAATTTTCCTGCGGATACTCCTGAGCCGTATCCATGGGGTGCCTCCGCGACCAGTGCATAGCACGCAGCGGCAAGCGCCATCGGCCTTTCGACGATCAATTCCAAGAATTTTGCCTCCCCCGATCAGCCGGCCTTCGCTTGCCGGTCGCAGAGACGAGTCATCGAACCCCGTGGTTGAAGAAGGTCCGCAGACCTGCCGGTCTGCGGACCCCTTGTGATCGGGAATGACGATGGCGACGCCCATCTGCATTCCCATGACTGCCGAGTTCCGAGGCCCATCATGGCTAAAACAATCGTTGTAATCGACAAGGCTACCCACGCGGCCACCCAGATCAACCAGGCTGACCTGACCCTTCGCGCACCCTCCGTCGTGAAGCTGGCACTGAGCAAGGAGCAGGTCATCAGCATGACCCGCGAAGGCAATGCCTTGGTGATCAAGACCCTGGACGGCGAGACCATCGTCATCCAGGGTTTCTTCGGGGCTCCGGGCGAGCCGAGCAGCGATCTGGTACTCGACAGCGGTGATGGCCACTACTGGGTCGCCGAGGCCAATGAAGAAGGCTCTGTCTTCTCCAGCTACAGCGAGGTCGACTCGGTCGAATCGCTGCTGGTGACGGAGGGCGGCGATCAGGGGGCGCTGCCCTGGATACTGGGTGGTCTGGCACTGGTTGCAGGGGGCGTTGCTGCCTCTAGTGGTGGCGGCGGTGGCGGTCATCATGGCGGCAGCGGGCTCCAGGCGCCTACTGTCGACTTGCAGGCTAGCGATACGGGCGGGCTGATCGTCAGTGGTACCACCAGCCCCGGTGCCAGCGTTACCGTGACCTTCCCAGATGGTTCCAGCACGACTGTGGTCGCCGACGCCAACGGTAACTACCAGGCCTCTTCTTCCTTACCGCAGACCAGCGGTGGCGTGGACATTCACGTCGAAGATGGTAAGGGCAACAGCAGCGACGCCCACGTCGACTACACCGACACTACTGCGCCGAGCGCACCCAGCGTCGAGGTGACCACCAATGCCGATGGCAGCGTGACCGTCAGCGGCAGCGCCGAGCCGGGTAGTACCGTGACCGTTACCTACCCCGACGGCAGTACCGGCAGCGTTGTTGTCGGCGAAGATGGCGGCTACAGCCTGACATCACCGCCCGACCAACCTTCGGGCGATCTGACCGCCAGCGCCACCGACAATGCCGGCAACACCAGCCCTGGCACCCAGTTGCCGTACGTTGATACCACTCCACCTGGGGCGCCGAGCATTGGCGTCACCGAGAACTCCGATGGCGGGCTCACCATCAGCGGCAGTGCCGAAGCCGGCAGCATCGTCACCGTCACCTTCCCGGACGGCTCGGTGGGTAACGTCATGGCTGACGGCAACGGCCACTACAGCATCACCACCCACGTGCCTCAGGCCAGTGGTGAAGTCAGTGCCACCGCCACCGACGTATACGGCAATACCGGCGAGCCCGGCAGACTGGCATACATCGATAGCACCCCGCCGGATGCTCCTCTGCTCGATCCGCTGATCACGCTGGGTGATGGTTCTGTCACCGTTTGCGGTAGCGCAGAACCTGGATGCACCGTCATCGTAACCTTCCCGGACGGCTCTACCGGCACCACGGTCGCCGACGCGAACGGAGCCTTCTCAGTGACCTCCGCCAGTCCGCAGCCCAACGGTGAGGTCAGCGCGGCGGCCACCGACCTGGATGGCAACACCGGCCCGGCCGCCACTGATACCTTCGCCGACACCACCGCGCCCGATGCTCCGGTGCTGGGCCCGATCGTCACCAACGACGATGGCAGTATCACCATCGGCGGCAGCGCCGAGCCGGGCAGTACCGTGACCGTCACTTACCCGGATGGCACTACCGGCTCCGTGGTGGTCGGTGAGGACGGTAGCTTCACCCTCACTTCGCCGGGGAACCAACCTACCGGCGAAATCAGCGTCAACGCCACCGACGAAGCCGGCAATACCGGCGCCTCGGTGGTCGAGAGCTACACCGACACCACTGCACCGGATGCGCCGAGCGCCAACGTCACGGCCAATCCCGACGGCGGCCTGACCGTGAGCGGCAGCGCCGAGCCGGGCACGACCGTCACCGTCACCTTCCCGGATGGCAGCACCGCCACGGCCACAGCCGGCGGCGACGGTAGTTACGAAATCACCACCCATGTTCCGCAAACCAGCGGCGACGTCAGCGCCACCGCGACTGATGCGGCTGGCAATATCGGTGACTCGACCACCGTCGCCTACACCGACAGCACCGCGCCGGAGGCTCCGGTGCTGGGTCCGATCGTCACCAACGACGATGGCAGCGTCACCGTCGGCGGTAGCGCCGAGCCGGGCAGCATCGTCACCGTCACCTACCCGGATGGCTCGACCGGTTCCGTAGTGGCAGGAGAAGACGGCTCCTGGTCGATTACCTCGCCGGAGAATCAGCCCAGCGGCGAAGTCAGCGTCAACGCCACCGACGAAGCCGGCAACACCGGCGCGTCGGTGACCGAGAACTACGCGGATACCACCGCTCCGGACGCCCCGAGCGTCAACGTCACGGCCAATGCCGATGGTGGCCTGACCGTGTCTGGCAGCGCCGAGCCAGGCACGACCGTTACCGTGACCTTCCCGGATGGCTCGACCGGTACCGTTACCGCCGGCGATAACGGCGAGTACAGCGTCACTACGAGCGTGCCGCAGACCAGCGGTGATGTCAGAGCAGCAGCGACCGACGCGGCCGGCAACACCGGTGAGTCGACTACCTTCATCTATACGGACAGCACTGCCCCCGAAGCTCCGGTACTTAATCCTGTTGTCACCAACGAAGACGGCAGCGTCACCGTCGGCGGCAGCGCCGAGCCGGGCAGTACCGTCACCGTGACCTACCCGGATGGATCTACCGGCAACGTAGTCGTCGGTGAAGACGGCTCCTGGTCGATCACCTCGCCGGAAAACCAGCCCACCGGCGAAATCAGCGTCAACGCCACCGACGAAGCGGGTAATACCGGCGCCTCGGTGACGGAGAACTATGCCGATACCACCGCGCCTGGAGCGCCGAGTGTCTCCGTCATTCCGAACGCCGATGGCGGCCTCACCGTGAGCGGCAGTGCAGAGGCGGGCAGCACGGTTACCGTCACCTTCCCGGATGGCTCGACCTCCACTGCTACGGCGGGTAGCGACGGAAGCTACAGCGTGACTACAACGGTTCCGCAAACCACGGGCGACGTCAGCGCCAGCGCGACCGACGCCGCCGGCAACACCGGCGATGCCACGACTCAGAGTTACACCGACAGCACCGCGCCCGAGGCTCCGGTACTCGACCCGATCGTTACCAACGAAGACGGCAGCGTCACCGTCGGCGGCAGCGCCGAGCCGGGCAGCACCGTGACCGTCACCTACCCGGATGGCACTACCGGCTCCGTGGTGGTCGGTGAGGACGGCAGCTTCACTCTCACTTCGCCGGAGAACCAGCCAACTGGCGAAATCAGCGTCAACGCCACCGACGAAGCGGGCAATACCGGCGCCTCGGTGACCGAGAACTACGCCGACACCACCGCCCCGGACGCCCCGAGCGTCAACGTCACGGCCAATGCCGATGGCGGCCTGACCGTGAGTGGCAGCGCAGAGGCGGGCAGCACGGTTACCGTCACCTTCCCGGATGGCTCGACCTCCACGGCCACAGCCGGCAGCGACGGCAGTTACGAAATCACCACCCACGCTCCGCAAACCAGCGGCGACGTCAGCGCCACCGCGACTGATGCGGCTGGCAATATCGGTGACTCGACCACCCTCGCCTACATCGACAGCACCGCGCCGGGGGCTCCGGTTCTGGACCCGATCGTCACCAACGAAGACGGCAGTATCACCATCGGCGGAAGCGCCGAGCCGGGCAGCACCGTTGCCGTCACCTACCCGGACGGCACCACCGGTTCCGTGGTAGCGGGGGAGGACGGCTCCTGGTCGATCACCTCGCCGGAAAACCAGCCCACCGGCGAAGTCAGTGTCAACGCTACGGATGAAGCCGGCAACGCCGGCGCCTCGGTGACCGAGAGCTACACTGATACCACCGCGCCCGATGCGCCTAGCATCAACGTCACGGCCAATACCGATGGCGGCCTGACCGTGACCGGCAGTGCCGAGCCGGGTACGACCGTCACCGTGACCTTCCCGGATGGCAGCACCGCCACGGCCACAGCCGGCGGCGACGGTAGTTACGAAATCACCACCCATGTCCCGCAAACCAGCGGCGACGTCAGCGCCACCGCGACTGATGCGGCTGGCAACACCGGTGACGCCACCACCCAGAACTACATCGATAGCACTGCGCCTGAGGCTCCGGTGCTGGACCCGATCGTCACCAACGATGACGGCAGCGTCACCGTCGGCGGCAGCGCCGAGCCCGGCAGCACCGTCACCGTCACTTATCCGGATGGCAGTAATGGCACTGTCGTGGCAGGTGAGGACGGCAGCTTCAGCATCACCTCGCCGGCCCACCAGCCGAGCGGCGACGTGAGCGCCAGTGCCACCGACGAGGCCGGCAATACTGGCCCGTCGGCCACTGGCGAGTTTGCCGACACCACCGCGCCGGAGGCGCCGAGCGTCAACGTTACCGCCAATACCGACGGCGGACTGACCGTGAGCGGTACGGCAGAGGCCGGCAGCACCGTTACCGTGACCTTCCCGGATGGCTCCACCGGTACCGCTACGGCCGGCAGTGACGGCAGCTACAGCGTGACTACCACTGTTCCGCAAACCTCGGGCGACGTGAGCGCGACCGCTACCGACGGCGCTGGCAATACCGGCGATGCCACCACCCAGAGCTATATCGACAGCACCGCACCGGAAGCACCGGTACTCGATCCGATCGTCACCAACGAAGATGGCAGCATCACCATCGGTGGTTCGGCAGAGCCGGGCAGCACGGTGACCGTCACCTATCCCGATGGCAGCACTGGCTCCGTGGTGGTGGGTGAGGATGGTTCCTGGTCGATCACCTCGCCTGAGGATCAGCCCACCGGCGAAGTCAGCGTCAATGCCACGGATGAAGCCGGCAACACCGGCGCCTCGGTGACCGAGAACTACACCGACACCACCGCGCCGGACGCCCCGAGCGTCAATGTCACGGCCAATGCCGATGGCGGCCTGACCGTGATTGGCAGTGCCGAACCAGGCACGACCGTCACCGTGACCTTCCCGGATGGCACTACCGGCACGGCGACTGCCGGCTCCGATGGCGGCTACAGCGTTACCACCCACGTGCCGCAGACTTCCGGTGACGTCAGCGCCACCGCGACTGACGCCGCTGGCAACACTGGCGATGCCACGACTCAGAGCTACACCGACAGCACCGCTCCAGAGGCCCCGGTACTCGATCCGGTCGTCACCAACGACGATGGCAGCATCACCATCGGTGGTTCGGCAGAACCGGGCAGCACGGTGACCGTCACCTATCCCGATGGCAGCGCTGGCTCCGTGGTGGCCGGTGAGGATGGCCGCTTCAGCATCACCTCGCCGGAAAACCAGCCCACCGGCGAAATCAGCGTCAATGCCACGGATGAAGCCGGCAACACCGGCGCGTCGGTGACCGAGAACTACGCGGACACCACCGCACCGGACGCCCCGAGCGTGAATGTCAGCGCCAATGCCGACGGCGGCCTGACCGTGACTGGCACGGCGGAAGCCGGCAGCATGGTGACCGTGACCTTCCCGGATGGCTCCACCGGTACCGCCACGGCCGGCAGTGACGGCAGCTTCAGCGTGACTACCACTGTTCCGCAAACCAGCGGCGACGTCAGTGCTACCGCGACCGATGCCGCCGGCAATACCGGCGACGCCACCACTCAGGCCTACACCGACAACACCGCACCACAAGCGCCGGTACTCGACCCGATCGTCACCAATGAAGACGGCAGCATCACCCTCGGCGGCAGTGCCGAACCGGGCAGCACCGTGACCGTCACTTATCCCGACGGTAGCACTGGCAGTGTCGTGGCGGGTGAGGACGGCAGCTTCAGCATCACCTCGCCGGAAAACCAGCCCACCGGCGAAATCAGCGTCAATGCCACGGATGAAGCCGGCAACACCGGCGCGTCGGTGACCGAGAACTACACCGACACCACCGCACCGGACGCCCCGAGCGTCAATGTCACGGCGAATGCCGATGGCGGCCTGACCGTGACTGGCAGCGCCGAACCGGGCACGACCGTCACCGTGACCTTCCCGGATGGCAGCACCGCTACCGCCACCGCCGGCGATAACGGCGAGTACAGCGTCACCACCCATGTGCCGCAAACCACCGGTGACGTCAGCGTCAGTGCGAGCGACGCCGCCGGCAACAACGGCGACTCGACCACCGTCACCTATACCGACAGCACTGCCCCCGAAGCGCCGGCCCTCGGCCCGATCGTCACCAACGAAGACGGCAGCATCACCCTTACCGGCAGCGCCGAACCGGGCAGCACCGTTACCGTCACCTATCCGGATGGCAGCACCGGTTCTGTGGTAGTGGGAGAAGACGGCAGCTTCACCCTGACTTCGCCGGAGAACCAACCCACCGGCGAAGTCAGCGCCGAAGCCACCGATGAAGCGGGCAACACCAGTGCCTCGGTGACCGAGAGCTACACCGACACCACCGCACCGGATGCGCCGAGCGTCAACGTCACGGCCAATGCCGACGGCGGCCTGACCGTGACTGGCATGGCGGAAGCCGGCAGCATGGTGACCGTGACCTTCCCGGATGGCACCACCGGTACGGCGACTGCCGGCTCCGATGGCAGCTACAGCGTGACCACCATGGTTCCGCAGACTACCGGTGAGGTCAGTGCGACTGCCACCGACGCCGCCGGCAACACGGGCGATGCCACTGTCCAGAGCTACACCGACAGCACCGCTCCGCTGGCGCCGGTCCTCGACCCGCTGGTGACCAACGAGGATGGCAGTGTCACCATTGGCGGCTTGGCAGAGCCGGGCAGCACCGTGACCGTCACCTATCCGGACGGAACCACCGGCAGCGTGGTGGCCGGTGAGGATGGCAGCTTTACCCTCACATCCCCCGCCGGCCAGCCCAGTGGTGATGTCACCGCCAAGGCCACCGACGAAGCCGGCAATACCGGCCCATCGGCCACCGGCGAGTTCGCCGATACCACCGCGCCGGATGCACCGAGCGTCACCGTCACCGCCAATGCCGACGGTGGCCTGACCGTCAGCGGTAGCGCGGAGGCGGGCAGCACCGTCACCGTGACCTTCCCGGACGGCAGCATCGGTACGGCAATCGCCGGCTCCGATGGTGGCTACAGCATCACCACCCAGGTGCCGCAGACCAGCGGAGAGGTCAGTGCGACCGCCACCGACACAGCCGGCAACACGGGCGATGCCACCACCCAGACCTACACCGACAGCACCGCGCCGCAAGCGCCGGTCCTCGATCCGGTCATCACCAACGAAGACGGCAGTATTACTGTCGGCGGCAGCGCCGAGCCGGGCAGCACCGTCGTCGTGACTTATCCGGACGGAACCACCGGTTCCGTGGTCGCGGGGGAGGACGGCTCCTGGTCGGTCACCTCGCCGGCCAACCAGCCCAGCGGTGAGATCAGCGTCAACGCCACCGACGAGGCCGGCAATACCGGCGCCTCGGCGACCGAGGACTATACCGACACCACCGCGCCGGAGGCTCCGAGCGTCAACGTCACGGCCAATCCCGACGGCGGCCTGACCGTCAGCGGCAGCGCGGAGGCGGGTAGCACCGTGACGGTGACCTTCCCGGATGGCAGCACCGGCACGGCGACCGCGGGCACCGATGGCAGCTACAGCCTCACCACGAACGTGCCGCAAACCAGCGGCGACGTGACCGCCAGCGCCAGCGACGCGGCTGGCAACGTGGGTGACAGCACCACCGTGGGCTACACCGATACCGCCGCTCCGCAGTCGCCGAGCGTGACGGTCAGCGCCAACGACGACGGCGGCCTGACTGTCAGTGGCAGCGCGGAGGCGGGTAGCACCGTCACCGTGACCTTCCCGGATGGTTCGACTGCCTCGGTGACCGCCGGCAGCGACGGCAGCTATGAAGTCACCACCCACGTACCGCAAACCAGCGGCGACGTCAGCGCCAGCGCCACCGATGCCGCTGGCAACGCCGGCGCGCCTACGGTCGAGAGCTACGCCGACACCCAGGGCCCGCTGGCACCGAGCGTGAACGTGACGGCGAATGCCGACGGCGGCCTGACGGTTGCCGGCAGCGCCGAACCGGGCAGCAGCGTGACCGTGACCTTCCCCGATGGCAGCACCGCGACCGCCACGGCCGGCAGCGACGGCAGCTACAGCGTCACCACCACGACTCCGCAAACCACGGGTGAAGTCAGCGCCAGCGCGACCGACGCCGCCGGCAATACTGGCGACTCGGCCACCGCGGACTACACCGACAGCGGCGCACCGCTGGCGCCGAGCGTGAACGTCAGCGCCAATCCCGACGGCGGCCTGACCGTCAGCGGCAGCGCGGAGGCGGGCAGCACCGTGACGGTGACCTTCCCGGATGGCAGCACCGGCACAGCGACCGCGGGCACCGATGGCAGCTACAGCGTCACCACCCACGTACCGCAAACCAGCGGTGACGTCAGCGCCAGCGCCACTGATGCCGCTGGCAACGCCGGCGCGTCGACGGTCGAGTCCTACACCGACAACACCGCGCCACTGGCACCGGAACTGGACCCGCTGGTGACCAACGGTGATGGCAGCGTCACCCTCACCGGCAGCGCCGAAGCGGGCAGTACCGTGACAGTGACCTTCCCGGACGGCTCGACCGACACTGTGGTCGCAGGCAGCGATGGCGCCTTCAGCATCACCTCGCCGGCGGGACAACCTACCGGTGATGTCACGGCCAATGCCACCGATGCCGCTGGTAATACCGGCCCGTCGGTCACCGGCGAGTTCGCCGATACCACCGCACCCGATGCACCCAGTGTGAACGTCATAGCCAATGCCGATGGCGGCCTGACCGTCAGCGGTAGCGCGGAGGCGGGCAGCACCGTCACCGTGACCTTCCCGGATGGCAGTAGCACCACCACGACCGCGGGCAGCGACGGTGCCTACAGCGTCACCACGACGGTGCCGCAGACCACGGGTGAAGTCAGCGCGATCGCGACTGACAGCGCCGGCAATACCGGCGATGCCGCCACCGTGGATTACACCGACAGCGGAGCGCCGCAATCGCCGAGCGTCAACGTCAGCGCCAACCCCGATGGCGGCCTGACCGTGACCGGTATGGCAGAGGCGGGCAGCATCGTTACCGTGACCTTCCCGGATGGCAGCATCGGCACAGCGACCGCTGGTTCCGATGGTAGCTACAGCATCACCACCACGGTGCCGCAAACCAGTGGCGAAGTCAGCGCGACGGCTACCGATGCCGCCGGCAACACTGGCGACGCCGCCACGGTGGACTACACAGACAGCAGCGCACCGCTGGCGCCGAGCGTAAGCGTCAGCGCCAACCCCGATGGCGGCCTGACCGTGACCGGTACGGCAGAAGCGGGCAGTACCGTTACCGTGACCTTCCCGGATGGCAGCAGCGGCACCGCGACTGCAGGCTCTGACGGTGGCTACAGCGTCACCACCACGGTTCCACAAACCAGCGGCGAAGTCAGCGCGACGGCTACCGATGCCGCCGGCAATACCGGCGACGCGGCCACCGCGGACTACACCGACAGCGGCGCACCGCTTGCGCCGAGCGTGAACGTCAGCGCCAATGCCGACGGTGGTCTGACCGTGACCGGTACCGCGGAGGCGGGCAGCACGGTCACCGTGACCTTCCCGGATGGCTCCAGTGGCACGGCGACCGCCGGTTCCGACGGCAGCTATAGCGTCACCACCCACGTGCCGCAAACCAGCGGCGAGGTCAGCGCCAGCGCCACCGATGCCGCTGGCAATGCCGGCGCATCGACGGTCGAGTCCTACATCGATGGCACTGCACCTTTGGCGCCGGTACTCGATCCGCTGGTGAACAATGCCGACGGCAGCGTCACCGTCAGCGGCAGCGCCGAAGCGGGCAGCACCGTCACCGTCACCTATCCGGATGGCAGTGAGGTGAGTGTGATCGTTGGTACCGATGGCCACTTCAGCGTTACCTCTCCGGTCGGCCAGCCCAGCGGCGAGGTCAGTGCCAGCGCCAGCGATGCCGCCGGCAACAATGGTCCATCGGCCAGCGCCACCTTCACCGACACCACTGCGCCGGATGCACCGAGCGTGAATGTCACGGCGAACGCCGATGGCGGCCTGACCGTAACCGGTACAGCCGAAGCGGGCAGCACGGTCACCGTGACCTTCCCGGATGGCACCAGCGGCACGGGAGTCGCCGGTACCGACGGCAGCTACAGCGTCACCACCCACGTGCCGCAGACCACGGGTGAAGTCAGCGCGATGGCGACCGACGCCGCCGGCAATGACGGATCGGTCACCAACGCCACTTACACGGACACCAGCCTGCCCCAGGCGCCGGTGCTCGACCCGCTGGTGAACAATGCCGATGGCAGTGTCACCGTCAGCGGAAGCGCCGAAGCGGGCAGTACCGTTACCGTTACTTACCCGGATGGCACCACTGGATCGGCAACCGCCGGTACCGATGGCCGCTTCAGTGTCACCTCGCCGGAGGGCCAGCCCAGCGGTGAAGTCAGCGCCAGCGCCACTGACCTGGCGGGTAACGCCGGTCCGGCCGCCACTGCGGACTTCACTGACACCACAGCACCGGGCGCGCCGAGCGTAAACATCACGGTCAACGCCGATGGCGGTCTGACAGTGAGCGGCAATGCGGAAGCGGGCAGCACCGTTACCGTGACCTTCCCGGACGGCAGCACTGGAACCGCGACCGCTGGTTCCGACGGCGGCTACAGCGTCACCACCCATGTCCCGCAGAGCACTGGCGAGGTCAGCGCCCATGCCACTGACGAGGCCGGCAACATCGGTGCGTCCGCTTCCGCGGATTACGCCGACAGCACCGCGCCCCTGGCGCCCAGCGTGCTGGTCAATGCCAATGCCGACGGTACCCTGGTGGTCAGCGGCAGCGCCGAGGCCGGCAGCCAGGTCAGCGTGACCTTCCCCGACGGTACGACGCAGACGGTCACCGCCAGCGCCGCGGGCAGTTACAGCGTCACCAGCGCCACTGCCCAGGGCAGCGGCGAGGTCAGCGCCGTGGCCACCGACGCCGACGGCAACAGCAGCGACAGCGGCAGCGCGCACTATGCGCTGGCGACCGTCAGCGGCATCTCCGAAGACAACGGCCTGGATGCCGGCGACTTCATCACCAACGACAACACCCTGGTGGTCAGCGCCACCGTGGACGGCCAGCTCAATGCCGGCGACAAGGTGCAGATCTCCATCGACGGCGGCCAGACCTGGCACGATGCCGTGGACCAGGGCAACGGCACCTATGTCTTCGACAACAGCGGCACGCTCATGGATGACGGCGACTATGTATTCATGGCCCGAGTGGTCGGCAGCGAAGGCAACGTCAGCCTGGCCGACAGTCAGGCGGTACAGATCGACACCCAGGGACCGTCCGCCAGCCTGACCATCAGCTTCGATGGCATCAGCGACGACAACGGCTACCTCGGCAACGACTTCGTCACCAATGACAACACCCTGCTGTTCAGCGGTCATCTGAGCCAGGCCCTGGCGGCCGACGAAGGGGTGGAAATCAGCCTCGATGGCGGCCAGACCTGGCAGCGCGTCGAGGTCAACGGCACCGATTGGCGCTTCGACAACACCGGCCGGGTGCTGGACGACGCGGAGTATGACGTGCAGGTGCGGGTGGTCGACGATGCCGGCAACGTCGGCAACAGCGCCAGCCACACTGTGGTCGTCGACACCGACGGCCCGAGTGCCGACAAGACCATCACCCTTGACGCCATCAGCGAAGATAACGGCGCCCAGGGCAATGACTTCATCACCAACGACAACACCCTGGTGTTCTCCGGCAAGCTGGGCGTTGCGCTCGGTGCCGGCGAAGGGGTGGAGATCAGCCTGGATGGCGGCCAGACCTGGCAGCGCGCCGAGGTCGATGGCACCGACTGGAGCTTCGACAACCGTGGCCAGGTGATCGCCGATGGCAGCTACACGGTGGTGGTGCGGGTGGTGGACGACGCCGGCAACATCGGCCAGAGCGCCCAGCACGGCCTGAGCATCGATACCCTGGCGCCGACCTTCACCAGCTTCGTGCTCGACCTGGATACCGCCAGCGACAACGGCAGCAGCGGCACCGACAACAGGACCAGCGTACTGACGCCGAGCTTCACCGGCACCGTCGCCGGTCTCTCCGCGGCGGATGCGGCGGCGGCAGCGGCGGGCAAGATCACCGTGATGCTGTTCGACGACAAGAACGGCGACGGTGTCTACGGCGCAGGTGACGTCATCTACGCCGAGGGCCTGACCCTGACGGTGAACGGTACCGACGGCACCTTCAACGTGACGCTGCCGTCGATGTTCGATGGCAGCTACAACATGAAGGCGGTGCTGGTGGACGAGGCGGGCAACCACTCGCAGGTCGGCCTGCTCGACAACAGCGCCGATGCCAGGTTGGTCATCGACGTGGCGGGTACCCCGTCGGTGGCTTCCAGCACCCAGGTGGCCGATGGCCTCGGCCTGTCGATGTCGTCCATCGGCGACTTCAATGGCGACGGCTACGAGGACTTCGTGGTCTCGGCGCCGCACGACATCTACGGTTCCACCGCAGCCTACCAATCGGACATCTATGTGCTCTACGGCAGCGCCAACGGTCTGCCGTCGCTGAGCAACATCGACAACCTGACACCGGACCAGGGTTTCCGCATCAAGCAGAGCGGCGTCACCGGCACCGGCGGCGACGTCGGCATCCAGGGCCAGATGGTCACCAACCTGGGCGACATCAACGGCGACGGCTATGACGACTTCGTCATCACCGGCACGCTGAACGACCGTGCCTACGTGATTTTCGGCCGCGAGGGCAACGCCCTCGGCACCCTCGACCTGCAGAGCCTGGAGAACGGCGCCACCGCCAATGGCTTCGTGATCAAGAACTACAACACCGGCGGTTGGCCGGCCAACAGCGTCAGCGGCGGCGACATCAATGGCGACGGCTACGCCGACCTGATCATCGGTTCGGCCGACGGCAACGGCGGCAACGGCATGTACGTGGTGCTCTACGGCCACGCCGGCGACGCGGGCAGCTCCGACTGGAGCAACCTGCTGCTGCGCAACTACGTCAGCGAAGCCGATCCGGGCGGCCTCTACTATGCCACCGGGGCCACCTCGGCGACCCTCGGCTCGCGGGTTCCGAACCAGACCAACGTGCGCACCACCTATGCGCCCGACACCGACCTTGGCTCGGTGATCAAGGTGATCGGTGACGTCAACGGCGATGGCTACGCCGACTACATCGTCACCGCGCCACGTGGCGATGGCCTAAGCGGCAGTACCGTCAGCAACAGCGGCACCGCTTACCTGATCTGGGGCAGCGCCAGCGGGCTGGGCAACAGCTACAACCTGGCCAACCTGACGCCCGACCAGGGCGTGCGCCTGGTGGGCTCGGAAACCGGCGAGTGGCTCGGCGGCGCTACAGTGGACCAGGGTGGCACGGCGCAGAACGCCGGGCAGTGGTACGCCGAGTTCTCGTCGATCCAGAACATCGGCGATATCAACGGCGACGGCATCGAGGACTTCGCCATCGGCTCGCCGGGCTGGGGCGACTCGGCTTCCGACACCACCGCGCCGGGCCGGGTCTACGTGATCTACGGCAAGGAGAGCGGAATGGCCTGGGCCGACATCAAGCTGGGCAACCTGAACGGCACCGATGGCTTCATCATCTCCAGCAGCAGCAACGGCACCGCCATCAGCGGCTCGGTGACCACCGCCGACGGCCAGCTTGGCTATGCAGTCAGCTCCGGCGGCGACGTCAACGGCGACGGCATCGACGACTTCCTGATCGGCATGCCGGGCTACGACAACGGCGTCACCAACCGGGGAGCCGTGTATCTGGTCTATGGCCGCGCGGATGGTGGCTTTGACGCCAACACCGATCTGGACGCCCTGGTGGCGGCCGGGTTGGCGGTGAAGTACACCGGCGTCAACGCCAACGACTACGCCGGCACCGGCCTGGCGATGGGGGACTGGAATGGCGACGGCATCGCCGACTACGGCTACGGCGTCTGGCAGAGCGACACCGGTGCGACCAACGCCGGCGGCTACAACATCTACAGCGGTTCCATCGCGCTGCTGACCCACAGCTACACCGTGGGCGACGACGAGATCTGGGCCGGCACCACCAGCCCGGGGGCATCCGCCATCGAGAACGGCGTGGACATCATCAGCGGCGGCCAGGGCAACGACATCATCCACGGCATCGGCACCGATACCACCGGCACCACCGATACCAGCGTGCAGCATGACGTGGCCATGGGCGGCGCCGGCAACGACACCATCGGCCTGGCGGGGACGACCTTCACCCGCGTCGACGGCGGCCTGGGCATCGATACCCTGAAGTTCGAGGCCTCCGGCCTGCAGCTGGACCTCACCAGCTACGGTACGCGGGTCAAGGGTTTCGAGATCTTCGACCTGGGCAGCAGCCAGGAGGGCAGTGGCAACAACACCCTCTCGCTGCGGCTGTCGGACGTGCTCAAGCAGGTGGATACCACCAGCGACGAGGTGCCCAACCTGATGATCAAGGGCGACGGCACTTCCACCGTGGACCTGGCCGAGACGGTCGGTTCCGGCGGCTGGGAGGTCAGCGGCAGCAAGACCGTGAATGGCGTCGACTACGACATCTGGCACAACGCGAGCATGGGGAGCAACACCAATGCGGACCTGTTGATCCAGCACGGCATCAACGTGGTCTGACGACCCTGTCCAAGGGGTGCCACGCCACCGGCGCCCCTTGTTCCCTACCGGCCGCGACCTTCCTGCCCGGCCCCCGTTGCGCTCGTCGCGTCGCGGTGGCCGGGTAGCTTTCGTTTAGGAAATGTCTCATTCATGCGTAGGAAGGGGCTTCAGATAATGGCCCCGACGATTCGCAACAGGCCGTCCCAGACGGCCTTCTTCTCCAGCGGGCATCCTCTGGCCAGCCTACCGGCGGCCGTCGTCGGGCCCATCTCCCCCCGCCCTCCGAGGGCGCTGCAGACGAACGTCGCGTATCCATGGCGCGCCGGTACTCCAGGATGAGTTCCTCGAAACGAGCACGGAATCCCGTTCAGGCGCGTCTCTACTGACTCCTGGAGGCTCTCGGTGAACGCCTGGAAACTTGCTCCTCTGGCCTGGCTCTGCCTGGCCAGCTTCTCCACCGCGACGCTCGCCAGTGTCCTCGACGATGGCTGGTTCGGTGCCAGCAGCCCCGAACAGCGCAGTCTGGCACCCAGCCAACTGATCGAGCAGACCGGCGGCCAGCGCCTGACGCCGGAGTTCGACGCGCCCGATGCGCGTCGCCTGCTGGATCTCAACCAGGCCGTGCACATGGCGGTCAATCGCCATCCTTCCATCGCCGATGCCATCGCGACCCTGGCGCAGCAGGGCGACGGCATCGCCATGGCCCGTTCCGGCTACTACCCCCAGGTGAAACTGGGCGTGGGGCGCGGCGACACCACCCAGAACGGCACCAGCCAGACCGCTTCGCTGTCGGTCTCGCAACTGCTCTACGACTTCGGCAAGGTCGCCGGTAGCGTCGATGGCGCCGAAGCGCAGTCGCGCCGGCAGCAGGCGCTGGTGCTCAAGCAGATCGACCTGATTTCCCGGCAGACCGCCGAGGCGACCATAGACCTGCACCGCTACCGCCTGCTCGGGCGCATCGCCGACGAGCAGGTGAAGGCGATGGAGCGCGTCTACGCGATGACCCAGGACCGCGCCGGCGCCGGCGTCACCAGCCGCTCCGACCCGATCCAGGCGCTGGCCCGGGTCGATTCCGCGCGCGCCAGCCAGTTGCAGATCCGCTCGCAGTACAACCAAGCCCAGGAGCGCCTGCGCACGCTGGTCGGCGGTCCGGTTTCCGGCGAGATCACCGCGCTTTCCGACGACCAGGCTGCCCGCGTCGACCTGGCGCGGCGCCTGGATGCCAGCATTCTCCCCGATGTCCTGGCCGCCGAGGCCGAACGCCAGGCCGCCGAGGCGCAACTGCGGGTAGCCAAGGCCGACCGCATGCCGACCCTGACCATCGACGCCTCCAGTACCAAGGCGCTGAGCGGCGACAACCCCAACACCTACGAGCGCCACGGCAGCGACAACAGCATCAGCCTCAACCTGACCTCGACCCTTTACCAGGGCGGCGGCCTGCGCGCCCAGGTACGCGCCGCCACCAATGCGGTGGAGGCCTCGCGCCAGCGCATCGAGGACGCGCGCCTGTCGGCCAGCGACCAGATGCGCCGCATGCGCGAGCAGATCATCGGCAACCGTGCGCGCCTGGGCGTGCTCGGCAGCCGCAAGCGCAACCTCGACGAATCCCGCGAGCTCTACCGCGAGCAGTACAAGCTCGGCACCCGCTCGATCCTCGACCTGCTCAACACCGAGCAGGAGTACTACCAGGCGCTCTCCGACGAGGAAATGGTGCGCCACGACCTCTGGCTGGGCCTGGTCGGTCTGGTCGACGCCCAGGGCCGCAACCGCGAGTTCTACGGGCTGAACTACACCACGGTGCAAGGCATGGAGGTGCTGCCATGAGCCTGACCCCGCAATCCGCGCGCTGGCTGGATGCCATGCTGGCCGTTGCCCGTCACTACGGGATCGGCGTCTCCGAGGAGGGCGCGCGCGTCGCCCTGGCCTGGGAGCAGGGCGCTTCCGCCGACCTGATGCTGCTGCATATGGCCAAGAGCCTCGGGCTCGCGCTGCGCTTCGGCAAGCTCTCGGTCGAACTGCTCGATGCCTGGCGCCTGCCGCTGGTGGCGGAGTTCGACGACGGCAGCGTCTGCGTCGTGCAGACCATCGACGGCGAGGGCAACCTCGGCGTGCTGTTCAGCGGCGACAAGGGCCTGGAAACCCGCATCGGCGTCGAAGAGTTCCGCCAGCGGGTGCGTCGCGTGGCGATCCTCCGCCCGCAGGTGGCGGTCGCCGATGCGCGCGTCGACCAGTACATCCGCCCGTACCGGCGCAACTGGTTCTGGAGCATCGCCCTGCGCGACTGGAAGCGCTACGCTGACATCATGCTCGCCTCGCTGGTGGCCAACGTCCTGGCGCTGGCCGGGGTGATCTTCTCCATGCAGGTCTACGACCGGGTGGTCCCGGCCAACTCCGAAGCCACCCTGTGGGTGCTGTTCGGCGGCGTGATGCTGGCGATCTTCTTCGAGTTCTGCCTGCGCGTCTCGCGTACCCATATCTCCGATACCGTCGGCAAGCGCGCCGACCTGCGCATCTCCGACGTGGTCTTCGGCCGCGCGCTGCGCCTGCGCAATTCGGCGCGCTCGCGTTCCACCGGCACCTTCATCTCGCAACTGCGCGAGATCGACCAGGTGCGCGACCTGTTCACCTCGACCACGGTTGGCGCGCTGGCCGACCTGCCGTTCTTCCTGCTGTTTCTGGTGGTGCTGTGGATGGTCGGTGGGCCACTGGTGTTCGTCGCTCTTGGCGCCATCCCGCTGCTGGTGATCCCCGGCCTGCTCATCCAGAAGCCGCTGGAGCGCCTGTCCAACGAAGGCATGCGCGAGTCGGCGCTGCGCAATGCCATGCTGGTGGAGGCGGTGCAGGGCATCGAGGACATCAAGCTGCTGCGCGCCGAGGCGCGCTTCCAGAATCAGTGGAACAACGTCAACGACGTCTCCGCCGGCATCAGCATGCGCCAGCGCTTCCTCACCAGCCTGTTGATGAGCTGGACCCAGGAAGTGCAGGGCATCGTCTACGCCCTGGTCCTGGCCCTGGGCAGCTACCTGGTGATGCAGGGCGACATGACCACCGGCGCCCTGGTGGCCTCGTCGATCCTCGCCTCGCGAATGATCTCGCCGCTGGCACAGATGGCGTCGGTGTTCTCCCGCTGGCAATCGGCCAAGGTCGCCCGCAAGGGGCTCGACGAACTGATGAGCCGTCCGGTGGACCAGCCCGAGCGAGCGCGCCGCGTGCACCGCGCAGCGCTCAATGGCAACTACCAGCTCGACGGCGTGAGCTTCCGCTATGGCGACAACGACAAGCGCCCGGCACTGGTGGTGCCGCAGTTGCAGATCCGGGCCGGGGAGAAGATCGCCATCCTCGGGCGCATCGGTTCGGGCAAGTCGACCCTGCTCAACCTGCTCTCGGGCATGCACGCTCCGCAGGAGGGGCGGGTGTCGCTGGACGGCCTGGACCTGGCGATGATCGATACCGCCGACGTGCGTCGCGACATGGCCATGCTGCCGCAGAGCTCGCGGCTGTTCTACGGCACCATCCGCGAGAACATCCTGCTCGGCGCGCCGATGGCCAGCGATGCCATGATCACCCAGGCACTGGCGCTGTCCGGCGCACTGTCCTTCGTGCAGTCGCTGCCCGACGGCCTCGACGAGGTGATCCTCGAAGGCGGCCAGGGCCTGTCCGGCGGTCAGCGCCAGACCCTGCTGCTGGCCCGCACACTGATCCGCAACCCGTCCGTGGTGCTGCTCGACGAGCCGACCGCCAACTTCGACGAGATGACCGAGCGCCAGGTGATCGACGCGATGGGGCCGTGGATGGCGCCGCGCACCCTGGTGGTCGCCACGCACCGCATGCCGGTCCTGAAATGGGTCGACCGGATCATCCTCATCGACAACGGTCGCATCGTGCTGGACGGCCCCAAAGACAAAGTCCTCAAGGAGCTGACCCAATGACCGATCTCAAGCTCCCCATCAGCAAACCCGACGCTTCGCCGGCGGTTGCCGAAACCACCGTCTCGACGCCCCGCGCGCACCAGCGCGGCGCGCCGGCCGAGCCTCCGCTGCCGCGCTCGAGCCTGGTGGTCTGGCTGATCGCGCTCATGCTCGGTGCCTTCGCCGTGTGGGCCAGCCTGTTCTCCCTGGACGAGGTCTCCACCGGCAGCGGCAAGGTGGTGCCATCATCCCGGGAGCAGGTCATCCAGTCCCTGGAAGGGGGCATCCTGGTCTCGCTGAACGTCCATGAGGGCGATCTGGTCGAGGCCGGCCAGGTGCTCGCCCAGCTCGACCGCACCCGCAGCGAGTCGGCGGTGGAGGAAAGCGCCTCGCGCATGCGCGCCGCCAAGGCCGAGGCCGCGCGGCTGTACGCCGAGGTCAACGGCACGCCGCTGAGCTTCCCCGACGACCTGCAGGCCTTCCCGGAACTGGTGAGCAGCGAGACCGCGCTCTACCACTCGCGCAGGGACAGCCTGGCGAAGAACCTGGCCGGCATCAACGACGCCCTGGGCCTGGTGCGCCGCGAACTTGCCATGACCCAGCCGCTGGTGGCGCGCGGTGCCGCCAGCGACGTGGAGGTGCTGCGTCTCAAGCGCCAGGCCAACGAGCTGGAGCGCAAGGCCACCGAGCTGCAGACCCAGTACGTGGTCAAGGCGCGCGAGGACCTGGCCAAGGCCAACGCCGAGATCGAGGCGCAGAGCTCGGTCACCCGTGGCCGCTCGGACGCCCTCAATCGCACCACCTTCACCTCGCCGGTGCGCGGCATCGTCAAGGACATCGAGGTTTCCACGGTCGGTGGCGTCATTCCGCAGGACGGCAAGCTGATGGAGATCGTCCCGGTGGACGAGAAGCTGTTGGTCGAGGCGCACATCTCGCCGCGCGACGTCGCCTTCATTCGTCCCGGCCTGGATGCCACCGTGAAGATCACCGCCTACGACTACTCCATCTACGGCGGTCTGCATGGCAAGGTCACGACCATTTCGCCGGATACCATCCAGGATGAGGTCAAGCGCGAGGTCTTTTACTACCGGGTATTCATCCGCACCGACGTCGATCACCTGACCAACAAGGACGGCAAGCGTTTCGGCATCGTCCCCGGAATGATCGCCACGGTGGATATCCATACCGGCAGCAAGACCATTCTCGACTACCTGCTAAAGCCCCTGAACAAGGCTCGCGAGGCTCTGCGCGAGCGCTAGTTTTCGACGAGGTCTTTTCTGAAAGACGCCCATCTACCCTTAATGGAGAGAGGGCAAAGTCAACTTGACTCATGCGGCCAGCGTAGTTGGTAGCCCAAGGTGAATGCGTTGGGCTGTTGTCCCATTGTTGACCATTTGTCAGAAGATGCCTTATCCAAAATTGCCGAGAATTGGATAGGAAACTATCGTTCGTTTGCGTTCCGCAGTTCCGTTGATGCGTTGAGTTTCACCGTAACCACCGCAGGTTGTATTCGACGAGAGGAGCCTTGTCTTAACGGACCGCCCCAGGTCGTACCCGTCTTCGAGCGGGTGGGGGAAACCTGGAGAGATAGGGATGAACAGGGTTTACCGAGTGGTGTGGCGCGCAGCGTCGCAGTCGTGGGTTGTGGTGTCGGAGTTGGTTCGGGCCAGGAGCAAGCCCGGCGCCGGCGCGCGGCAAACGCAGCAGCGAGTACGATTCACGCCCAGCATGCTGGCATTGTGCATCGGTGGTGTGCTGACGGGAGTTTCGCCAGCGCTGAATGCCGCCGTGGTCGAGTGGACCGGCGCAAGCGGCAACGGTGTGTTCTCCGATCCGGGCAACTGGGCAAACAATACGCCGCCGCAAGTGTCACCTTCCTCTCCCGTTGACGAGGTCAACATCAATACCTTGCCCGCCGCCAGGCTCAACGATGCCAGCAACTACGATTTGCTGTCGCTGAATATCGGTACCTCCGGTGGTAGACAAGGTGAGCTCGTCGTCCAGAACAGCAGTGCCAGCAGTTACTTCTCGTTAGGTACATTGAACCTGGGGGGAGGGGGCGGCAACGGCATCCTCAGCGTGCGGGACACGACGCTGCAGTTCTCTCAGTTGTCCATCGGCTCTGGCCTGAGCATCGGTTCCGGTAGCGGCAGCACTGGAACTTTCAACGTGCTGGGGAGTGGCAAGGGCAGCAGCCGCTATTTTACCGATGCACTGGTTCTAAACCACACTCAGTGGGACAACAGCCTTCCTATATATATCGGGCGCTCGCAGGGGCACGGTATCGTCAACGTCGATGGGGGCTCCTTGGGCACTGTTCGCATGCCGCTAATCCTCGGCAGTGGCACAGGGAGCATTGGCGAGTTGAACGTGCTGTCCGGTGGCAAGGTGACCGCCGAGAAGTGGCCCTACGAGCCCACGCAGATTGGCGCCATTATCGGGGATGCCGGGGGCACGGGGAGCCTCACGGTGAATGCGGGCAGTGGCACGAGTGCCAACAGGGTCAACTTCGGGACAGGTGTAATCGTCGGTCGGGGCAGTGGCAGCCTGGGCACGATCAACATCCTGGCGGGCGGCAAGGTCTCTTCGGAGATCGGCGGCTACAACCCCGGCAATGTATCCGCTTTCGAGCCGCGGATTGGCGTAGATGGCGGAACCGGCAAAGTTACCGTGGACGGCCAGGGGGCCAGGTGGCTCGTGGGTGGGTTCCTGTCCCAGACCTCCATCGAAGACACGGGGATCGGCAATCTCCATCTCGGTGATTCCGGTACCGGTGTGCTGACCTTACGCAATGGTGGTGAGGTATTCATCGGCGCCCTGGCCACCAATCTCGTCCGGAATGATGACGGGTATGACCTGCTGCAGTCCGGCAAGACCCCCATCGACACCCAGCGGGGCAAACTGTACCTGGCCTCACAGGCGGGCGCGACCGGGATCATCAACTTCGGCAGTGACCCGGAGCAGCAGGTCGGCGGTGCCACCTCGGGCTCCCTGGTGGCGGATAGCATCGTGCTAGGCCCGGGCAATGCGGTAATCAACTTCAACCATAGCCAAGATGTGCTTTTCAGTGCGCTGGTACCCACGCTGGATGCCAGCCAACAGGGTAGTGGCAGCCTGACCCTGGCCAGTTACGCCGGCACCACGCACCTGGATGTCGCACAACCCGGCTTCCACGGTTTCACCGATATCTACGGCGGCACCTTCTGGATCGACGATGCCCAGGCTCTGGGCAGCTCGGTCATCCGCAGCGGCTATCGGCAGGACATCCCCGGTGGCGGCACCCTGGGCTATGGCAATGCCCTGGACGTCGGCAACGCCATGCAACTGGCCCAGAACGCCAAGCTCAGTTTGCGCGTCGACGGCAGCGACAGTGCCACCCAGTCCGGAGCCATCAGCGGCGCCGGCAACCTGTTGAAGGTGGGTAGTGGCACCCTGGCTCTAACCGCGGACAACAGCTACACCGGCATCACCACCGTCAGCGAAGGCACCTTGGCCCTCCAGGGCGGAGCCGACATCGCCGAGTCTGCAGGAGTGATAGCCAACGGCACCTTCGATGTCAGCGGGCACAGCGGTGCGGCATCGATCACCACCCTCGCCGGCAGCGGCAGCGTGGTGCTCGGCGGCAACGACCTGGACATCACCGCGGCGGACAGCAACGGTGCCGGAAGTGGCCTGTTCACCGGCGTCATTTCCGGGGCCGGAGGCCTGAATCTCACGGGCGGCACGCAAACCCTCGGCGGCGCCAACACATGGCAGGGGCCGACCCTGGTCGGCAATGGCGCCACCCTGGCCGCGGCCGCGACGAACGCCTTCAGCCCGAACTCCGTCTACACGGTGCAAAGTGGCGGCACCCTGGCCCTGAACGGCTTCGACCAAAGCGTCGATACCCTCAATAACGCCGGCCTGGTAGTCCTGAACAACCCCTTCGGCGAGGGCGGGTTCCGTCCCACCACGCTCACCGTCACCGGCGCGCATACCTATACCGGCAATGGCGGCACCGTGGTGCTCAATACCCAGCTGGGCGGCGACGATTCCCCCACCGACAAGCTGGTGGTGAACGGCGACACCGCAGGTACCACCGCCCTGGTGGTGCGCAATGCCGGCGGTGACGGCGGCCAGACCGTCGAAGGCATCCAGGTGGTGCAGGTCGATGGTGCCTCGGCAGGGAAATTCACCCTGGGCGCGCCGGTCCAGGCGGGTGCCTACGAGTACCGGCTGTTCCAGGGCACGCCGAGCGATCCCGACAACGGTCACTGGTACCTGAGTTCCTCCGGCGAGTTGCCGGCCCCCTGTCCAAGCCCTGAACCGGGCCCCTGTCCCGGACCCGATTCAAGTCCCGAGCCGGATTACCGCCCGGGGGTGGCCAATGTCGTCGCCGCCCAGACCGCCAACATGGAGCAGGGGATGACGTTGCTTTCCAGCCTGCACCAGCGCATCGGCGGCACCTACGATCTAAAGGACGGTGAACTGCTCGGCTGGCAACGCCTGTACAACGACAACCAGCGTGCCGAAGGCGACCGCTTCAACTACGACCAGCACGTCGTCGCCCTGCAGTTCGGCCACGACCTTTGGGTCACCGCCGATGGCCAGGGCAATACCCAGCGTGCCGGGGTGGTCATCGACTACGCCAAGGGCGATACTGATTTCGGCGACCAGGCGCGGCCTCAGGAGGGTTACGGCCGCAAGCACACAGGCAGCATGGATTCCAATACCCTCAGCGCCGGCGGTTACTACACCCTGGCCCAGGCGGATGGCAGCTACCTGGACACCGTCGGCATGCTCTCGCACATCCGCAACGGCTACGACGACATCTACGACGACCATGGCACCCAGAAGGCCTGGCGCCTCGGCCTGTCGGCGGAAGTCGGCAAGCCCGTGCTGAGTTTCGCGCGGACCTGGAAAGTCGAGCCGCAGGCGCAGCTGAGCTACCAGCACACCTGGTACGACAGCTTCCATGACGACGTCGGCAAGATCGATAGCTACGGCGCCGACAGCCTGCGTGGGCGTCTGGGGGTGCGCGTGTTTGACGACCGCTCCGATGCCGAGCGCCCCGGCCAGGTCTATGCGGTGGCCAACCTCCTGCACGATTTCATCAAGCCGGAGAAAGTTGACTTCGAGGGAACCAAGCTGCGCGAGGATTACGACCGCACCTTCGGCGAAGTGGGTGTCGGTGGGCGGTTGTCGGTGGGCGAGAACTCCACCTTGTTCGGCGATGCCCGCTATCGCCAGTCCTTTGGTGGCGACAGCCGGGGCTCGGTGTTCAACGTGGGCATCCAGATCGATTTCTGACACCTGCTGGTGCTGCCGGGAAAAATCCCGGCAGCGTCGAGCACAGCGGCTACGCTTGAGGGAAACCACGGCCGGATCGCCCGCATCCGGCTGCCACAGCGAGCACAAGGAGGAATTCGTGGTAGAAGCTGTTCGCCCTTTCGCGCAACGGGGCGCGCCTGTCCACATCGAGACCAACGGGTACATCCTGCGCAGCCTGACCCCGGCGGATGTGACCCCGCGCTTCGTGGAGTGGTTGAACGACCAGGAGATGCTCGCCGGCCTGAACCTGCCGACACTGAATTTCAGCCTCGAGCAACTCAGGGAGTTCGTCGCCGGCTTCGACAACCTGCGCAACTATTTCATCGGTATCTTCGACCGTTCGAACGCGCTACTGCTCGGCTTCTACACCATTGACGTCAACCCCGTGCACAAGGTCGGCAATGTCACCACCGGAGTCGGCGAGAAGGACTACCAGGGCAAGGGCGTGCTCTGGGCGACCATCGATGCGCTACTCGACCACTTCTATGCCTTCCGCGATGTCGAGAAAATGACCGCGCGCATCCTTGCTCGCAACACTCGCATGCTTTTCAACTTCCGCGGCGACACGCGTTTCAAGTTCGAGGCCAAGCTCAGCCGCGAATGCCTGTCCACCGATGGCAAGCGCCTGGACGTGCTGGTCTTCGCTTCGCACAAGACACCTTGAGACGGTGCTGCCAATGACCCCGACGCCCACCCGGAACACCCGGCTCGCGCCGCGGCTGGGCGGCTTCGCTTGTCTTGCCGAGGCGCTCGACTACGCCGCTGGCGGCGAGACCGGCATCAACTTCTACTCGAGCCTGGGCCAACTCGATCAGTGTCTCGCCTATTCCGAACTAAGCCAGAAGGCCCGGCACGCCGCCTCGCATCTGCATGGCCTCGGCCTGCCGCGCGGCGCCTACCTGGCGCTGGTGGCTGACAGCAGCGTGGAGTTCCTTTCCCTGTTCTATGCCTGCCAGTACGCCGGGCTGGTGCCTTGCCCATTGCCATTCAGCGTCCACCCTGGCGGCAAAGACGCCTATATTGACCAACTGGCCGGCATGCTCGGTGCTTCGCGCGCGCCCCTGGCAATCTCCCCGCAGAGTGTGCGCGAATGCCTGGAGGCCGCCGCGCTGTGCAGCGGCACCCGCGTTCTTACCCATGCCGAACTGCACGCCTTGCCGGCGCATCCGCAGCCGGAGCCGCTGGGGCCTGGAGACATGGCCTATGTGCAGTATTCCTCCGGCTCCACGTCGCAACCCAAGGGAGTGTTGATCTCGCAACGTGCGGTGTGCTCCAACGTCGATGCCATTCTTCGCCACGGCATGGCCATGCGCGCCGGCGACCGGGCCTGCTCCTGGTTGCCGTTCTATCACGACATGGGCTTGGTGGGCTTTTCCATAGCGGCGCTGTGCGCCCAATGCAGCGTCGATTACCTCGCCCCGACCACCTTCGCCAAGCGGCCGAGCCTCTGGCTGCAGCTGATGTCCGCCAATCGCAGCACCATCACCTATGCGCCGGGTTTCGGTTACCGCCTGGCAGTGCAACGCCTGAAGGACATCGACGACCTGGACCTATCGGCGCTGCGCGTGGCCGGCATCGGTGGAGATATGATCCGCCCGTCTGTCCTCGCGGAGTTCACCGAGGCTCTGGCACCCTGTGGCTTCCGTGCCGAAGCTTGGTCCCCCAGCTATGGCATGGCCGAAGCCACCCTGGCTGTGGCCATCGGCCGTTCCGGCCAGGGGCCGCAGCTCAGTCGGGGCCCAGGCGCAGACGGGCGGTCCCGGGACTTCGTGGCCTGTGGACCCGTACTGCCCGGTACCGAAGTGCGTGTGCTCGACGCTTCCGGCCGGCCGCTGCCAGCCGGCCAGGCCGGCCACCTGTGGGTGCGCGGTCCTGGCCTGATGAGTGGATACCTGCGTGATGCCCGTTTGGATGACTCGATGTTCGACGCCGAAGGATTCTTCGACAGCGGCGATTTGGGATACATGGAGGACGGCCAGGTAGTGGTGACCGGGCGCGCCAAGGAATTGATCCTGCTGCGTGGGCGCAATCTTTGGCCACAGGACATCGAGTGGGCCCTGGAGCGTGTCGAGCCGCTCGGCCAGGGTGACGTGGCGGCTTTCGCGGTGGAGGCGGGGGAGGACGAGGAGTTGGTCGTGTTAGTGCAGTCGCGCCTGCATGGCGACGCCGAGCACCGCGAGGGGCTACGGACACGCCTGGCCACGGTGCTCAGCCAGCATTTCGGCGTCAGCGCGCAACTGGTCTTCCTGCCGCCGCGCAGCCTGCCGATGACCACTTCCGGCAAGTTGTCGCGCAGCCGGGCCAAGGATTTCTATCTGCGTGGTGACTATCGCGCAACGTAGCGAGAGGAAGGCATGGACTACTTGTACGAAGCAAAAAAGATTCTTTCCGGCTGCCTGTTCGTACCGATCGAGAAGATCGACGACGACGCTACCATCAATGCCGCACATGAAATAGACAGCCTCAACTTCGCGCTCATCGTCGTCGAGATAGAAGACTTCATCCAGGCCGAGGTGGACCCCATGGACCTGTTGGAAATGCGCACGGTCCGAGATCTGGCCGGCATCCTGGAGCGGGGCGCACGATGAACGTGCCGCATTTCGACGGCGTCTACGCCGAGGCGGCGAACTGGCTGCAACGTCTGGCTCGCGAGCACAACGGCGAAAACCTCGAGGTCGACATCAACGGCGCCCCGGTCCTGCTCGTGCAGCGTCTGGAGGATGCCGATCATGTGCTGAGGCTCAATGCCGGTAACTATCGCAAGAACATGCACTGGTTCCGCCACATGCTTGGTCCCTCGCGGTTCTCCGAAGACGGCTGGGCCTGGGAGATCCGTCGCGATCTCACCCAGCACTACCTGGCCAAGTTCGATCGCGAGCGTACCTTCACTCTGGCTTGCGAGCACGCCGGGCACACCGTCCGCGAGTTGGCACTGCGCAGCGCGGCCGGAGAGGCGGTGTTGGACGAGCGGCTGCTGCGGCGCATGACGGTATCGGTACTGATCGAGAACTTCTTCGGTGTACCCCTTCGCGACACCCAGGTGGATATCGACCACCTGGCAACCCTGATGGAGTTCGGCTCGGAATATGCCTTCGCACCCAGCGTCGGCAACGACGTGCTGAAGCACAAGCGCCTGGGCTTGCTGCCGGAACTGCGGCGCAAGATTTTCGATGACTTCCGTCTGTTCCGCGAAGCACGCCTGCCCGACAATCCGATGCTGGAGGGCATGCTTGCCGCCGATCGTGACACCGGTAACGACATACTGCTGGAGCACGAGTTGCTGACCTTCTTCGCCGCCGGCGCCGAAACCACCGCGGCGGGAGTCGGCTGGGCCTGCTACCTGCTGGCGCGCTATCCGGATATCCAGCGGCGCCTGCGCGACACCCTGGTGCCGTTCTGGGAGGCACCACAACAGGACTGGAAGCAACTGGCGCAGGTCGACCTGCTCGAAGCCTTCGTGTCCGAAACGCTGCGCCTGTATCCACCGACTCCGATCGTCACGCGCCTGGCCATCGAGGCGGATCATGTCGGCGAACATCGGGTCGAGCCGGGTGGCAACGTCTCGGTGTCGATTCTCGGCATCCAGCACGATGCCCGCCTACACCCCGAGCCATGGACGCCTCATCTGGATGGCTATCGCAACACTGCCAGTGCCGGCGCGAACGTGGCCTTCATCTTCGGCCCGCGTGTCTGCGGTGGGAAGAAATTCGCCCTGGTCGAGCTGGCCACGTTCATCGCGGTGTTTCTGCGCGACGCATCCTTCGAGCTCACCTCGGAAGAGGAGCCGCGCTTCTACTGGAAGTCCCTGATGCTACGTGAAGGTGGCCAGCCTGTACGCGTCACCCTGCGGGGTTGAGAAAAGGGAGAAACCGTCATGAAGACCTGGATGATCAGCGGCGCCAGTAGCGGCCTGGGCTACGAGACGACTCGCCTGTTGCTTGAGCGCGGTGACCGGGTGCTAGCCTGCGCGCGCCGCCTGGATCGTCTGGAGCCGTTGCGACAGCGCCATGGCGAGCGGCTGTGCACCTATTACCTGGAAATCACCGATACCGAGGTCATCCCCCGGATAGTGGCGGAGGCCTTCGAGTCCGTCGGAAATGTCGACGTGTTGCTGAGCAGTGCCGGGTACGGCTTGTTTGGCGCTGTCGAAGAGCTGGAGTTGGAGCAGATCGAACATCAATTACGCACCAACCTGCTGGGTTCGATCCTGCTGATCCAGGCGTGCCTGCCGTTCCTGCGAGCCCAGGGGCGGGGGCGCATCTTCCAGCTCTCCAGTGAGTCGGGAGAAATGAGCTTTCCCGCGCTGGCCCTGTACCAGGCGAGCAAATGGGGCATCGAAGGGTTCTGCGAAGGGCTGCGCCAGGAAGTGGAGTGCCTCGGCATCGACGTCACTCTGGTGGTGCCTGGCAGAGTGCCTACCCGATTCGACGAGCATGCCGTGACCCCGCGCCGGATCATCGCGGACTACCAGCGCAGCACGGTAGGCAACTACCGGCGCCTACTCGCCATGGGCAAGTTCTCCAGCCCTGGATGCGCCGCGAAGATGGCCGCGGCGATAATCGCCTGCGCCGACTCGGAGCGGCCGCCGCGCCGACTGATCCTCGGTAGTGATGCCTACAAGAACATCCGGCGGGCCTTGGACAGCCGCCTGGCGGAGCTGGAGGCGCAGAAAGACAGCGCACGCTCCACCGACCGGGAGGCATAGCGCTGCTGTCCGTTCGGACAATTCTACCGACCAAGCTCCGCCGCGCTCGCTGGAGCTCGTTCTGCGGTATTTCCTGGCGCCCCAGGTACGTATTTCGACGCGATAGCCGACTCTTCAGACCTCTTATCCAGGAATAAGCGTCTACCATGGGTGTATCGAAATCGACACACGAGGACGGGACAGTGCATACAACGAGGATGTTGTTACCGTGTTTTCTGGCGGTATTCTCAGGAACCCTCTCCGCGCAGACCATCACCTGGACCGGGGGCGCCAATGACGGGGGAAACTGGAATACCCCCGGCAACTGGGACCTCGGCGTGGTGCCGGGCGCCGCGGACGACGCGCATATCTTCGGTATTCCCGGTTCGCAGCTCGCCACCGCCACCGACATCACCATCGACGCCGGCTCGCTGGAGCTGACCGGCCGCGCCGGCCTGAACCTCAATGGCACGGCCTCGGCCGGCAGCGGTAGCTACAGTCTCGAGGGGACAACGCCGGCCGCGCCGGGCAACCCCTACAACGCCATGCATTTCGCCGGCTCGTCCACGGCGGCGAACGCCACCATCACCGTCGTCGGCAATGCCCCGGGCGATCTGTTCAGCGGTTCGCTGGTGCAGTTCGTCGAGAATTCGACGGCAGGCAACGCCAACCTGTCGGTCGAGGGCGAGGGCCAGATCAACTTCGCCGGCGCCTCCAGCGCCGGCAGCGCGACCATCGTCAACGACGACCGCGGCCTGACCTCCTTCACCCAGACGTCGAGCGCCGGTTCGGCAACCATCACCAACAACGCCGGCGGCGTGACTTCGTTCAGCGGCTCGTCCAGCGCCGCTGGCGCAACCCTGGTCAACAACGCCGGCGGCGTGGTGAACCTGGCCAGCGGCATGGCGCTGTCCATTGGCTCGCTGAGCGGCGCGGGCTCGGTCTACCTGTCCAATTCGGCGCTGACGCTGGGGGCGCTGAACCGCGACGACGTCATTTCAGGCGTCATCCAGGACGGCACCTCGGCGGCCATCAACGCCTACCGCCAATACCTCGGCCAGCAGCCCACCAACAGGACCGGAGGAAGCCTGGTCAAGGCCGGCACGGGCACCCTCGTGCTCACCGGCGACAACACCTATACCGGCGGCACAACGATTTCCGCCGGCACCCTGCAACTGGGCGACGGCGGCACCTCGGGCTCCATCGTCGGCAACGTGCAGGACGACGCCCGGCTGGTGGTCAATCGCTCGGACAGCCTGACGCTCGCCGGCGACATTTCCGGCACGGGGACGCTGGAGCAGGTGGGCGCCGGCACCACTGTCCTCACCGGCAACAACAGCTATGCCGGCGGCACCACGATTTCCGCCGGCACCCTGCAGCTGGGCGACGGCGGCACCTCGGGCTCCATCGTCGGCAACGTGCAGGACGACGCCCGGCTGGTGGTCAACCGCTCGGACAGCCTGACGCTCGCCGGCGACATTTCCGGCACGGGGACGCTGGAGCAGGTGGGCGCCGGCACCACTGTCCTCACCGGCAACAATAGCTATGCCGGCGGCACCACGATTTCCGCCGGTACCCTGCAACTGGGCGACGGCGGCACCTCCGGGTCGATCGTGGGCGACGTGCTGAACGACGCCACGCTGGCATTCAACCGCGCCGACGCCTTGACCTTCGACGGCAGCATCTCGGGGACCGGCGCGGTCAACCAGATCGGCACCGGCACCACCCTGTTGACCGGCGACAACCCCTACAGTGGCGCCACCACCGTCAGCAGCGGCACCTTGCTGGTGGGCGATGCGGCCCATGCGTCCGCGGCCCTCAGCGGCGGGGGCGCCGTGCAGGTGGCGGCCGGCGCGACCCTGGGCGGCTATGGCAACGTGCAAGGCCCGGTGAGCAATGCCGGGACCCTGGCGGTGGCCGACGCGGCCTTGCCGGGGCAGGGTACGGGCGCCTTCGTCATCGGCGGCGCATTGAGCAACGCCGGGCTGGTGCAGCTCGCCGGCACCGGCGTGGGCAACAAGCTGACGGTGGGGAGCTACGCCGGCCAGGGCGGCCGGATCAACCTGAACACCGTGCTCGGCGGCGACGCCTCGCCCACGGACCAGCTCGTCATCGACGGTGGCAGCGCCAGCGGGCAGACCAGCCTCCAGGTCACCAACGTCGGCGGCCTCGGCGCCGCTACGCCGGGCAACGGCATCCTCCTGGTCAACGCGGTGAACGGCGCCACCAGCGAGGCCTCGGCGTTTTCCCTGGGCAACTCGCTGGAGGCCGGGCCCTACCGCTACAGCCTGTACCGCGGCTCGCGCGACGACTCCGCGCCGGACTCCTGGTTCCTGCGTTCGCAACGCGAGGACGACAGCGCCACGCCGCCGCCGACGGGCGGCCCCGTCACGCCCACCACGCCCGACTATCGTCCGGAAACCTCGTTGTACGCGGCCATCCCGTCCCTGGGCCTGACCTACGCCCAGGCCATGGTCGACAGCCTGCACGAGCGCGTCGGCGAGGAGAACCGCAGCCTGGAAGGCACCCTTCAGCAACGGCCGGCGGGCGACGGCCCGCTGGGCTGGGGACGGATGATCTACCGCAGCGGCCAGCAGGACCGCGAGCGCTATGGCCAGTACGGCGAGATGCCCAAGTACGACTACCAGATCAGCGCCTTCCAGGTCGGCCTCGACCTGTTCCAGCGCCAGATGGACGATGGCAGCAGCGACCGGGCGGGCCTGTCCCTGGCCTTCGGCAACATCAAGGGCGATGTCGACCACTACGACCGCCGCGACGCCGGCGACGACACCCTGCGTGGCTACAGCCTGGGCGGCTACTGGACGCACTTCGGCGCCAGCGGCTGGTACCTGGATGGCGTGCTGCAATACACCTACCTGGACATCGACGCCAACTCCAGGCAGACCTACGACCTGGACAGCCATGGCCAGGCCTACACCGCCTCGCTGGAGGGCGGCTACCCGTTCGAGGTCGGCCGGGACCTGTACGTCGAGCCGCAGCTGCAGGCGACCTACACCCGTCTCGACCTGAGCGACAGCCGCGACAGCGCCGCCAGCGTGCGCTTCGACGACAGCGAGTCGCTGGTGACCCGCGCCGGCGTGCGCCTGGCCAAGGACTGGCTGGCCCCGGCGGGCCAGTCCAGCCGCCGCGTCAGCCTGTGGCTGCGCCCCAGCGTGCTGCATGACTTCCAGGGCGAATCGAAGACGCGCTTCTCCTCGGCCGATGGCGACGTGCCGTTCAAGTCCGACATCGGCGGCAGCAGCGGCGAACTGACCTTCGGGGTGGACGTGCAAGCCGACAAGCGCACCAGCTTCTTCGCCACCGGCGGCTACCAGCAGGCCTTCGACGGCGACGCCCATGGTTACAGCGGCAATCTGGGGTTCAGGGTTCTCTTCTGAATAGTTAGAAGACACGATGGGCATAACAACCTGTTGCAGTCGACGGACCTGTACCGGCGCTGGGCCCGCGCCAGCTCCGGAGACGAGCGGGATGTGGCGCGCGAGCACCGCGACATCCTCGATGCCGTTTTGCAGCGGGACGTGGAGCGGGCCTGCGAGCTGCTGCGCCATCACTACGAGGAAACCGCGCGGATCGTATTGGCCGTGGGCTTGGTGAGTGGACTCGGTTTGCGCTGCGCGTCAACGTTGTCCGCATCGTGCGTCGAACACTTGCCTGATGATCGAGCTGGCGGGGTGGAGAGGCGTCGAGCCCGACGCGTGGCGGATCTCTTCGATGTCGATGCCTTCGGGAGGCCTGTCATGCAATCAGCCTAGCGCTGGCCCTGGCAGGCGACGCAAGAGCGTACGGGAGGATCATCCGCCCGCCACTGGCCAAGGTGGCATAGGCGTTGGCCAGTTGTTCGGCGGTTACCGACAGGCCGTAACCGTACGATAGCGTGGCGGTCTCCGCCGGCCGCCAGCGCGGGTAGGCCGGCAGGTTGCCGACGCGCTCGCCGGGGAAGCCCAGGCCGGTGTACTGGCCCAGGCCCATCCGCTGCATCACGTAGTGGATGGCCTGGTCGCCGATGTCTTGCTCATGCCGACGTGCTGGAATTGATGAGGATGCCGGTGAGGTGGAGTAATCGGTGAGTCGATATTTCGCTCATGCTCGCTATGGGGGCCTGCAAGGCTGACTGCAGGAGCACTCGTATTAACGGCCACCCATCATCGTGGCTGCGTACTGGATACCGACGCCGAAGGCCCCGCCGAACCTCTTGGAGATGCCGGTGGTGAGGTTGTAGGTTTCTACCCGGGCCCAGTCGCGCTGCAATTCGAGCAGGTAGGTGAGAGCAACCCTAATGCTTTTTTGGGGTAATTAATCAGTCGATCCATTGGCCCGTCTGGTGAGTCTGTGCAAGGCTCCTGTGGAACCCTGCGACGAGGAGCACCGCCATGAAGGCGCTGACGCTGGAGAAGGCCTTCACCCTGCTGGAGCCCGGCCCGGTGGTGCTGATCACCACCTGCGACGGTGATCGGCCCAACATCATGACGCTGTCCTGGACCATGGTGGTCGACTTCACCCCGCGCTTCGCCTTCACCACCGGGCCCTGGAACCACTCCTACGCCGCGCTGGAAAAGACCCGCGAGTGCGTCATCGCCATTCCCGCCGTGGACCTGCTCGACACTGTGGTCGGCATAGGCACCTGCTCCGGCGCCGACACCGACAAGTTCGCCCGCTTCGGGCTGACCGCCGTGCCGGCCCGGCATGTCGGCGCGCCGCTGATCGGCGAGTGCCTGGCGAACATCGAGTGCCGGGTGGTCGACGTGGTCGAGCGGCACAACATAGTGGTGCTCGACGGCATCGCCGCCTACGTTGACTCCAAGCGCGAGGAACGCCGTACCCTGCACGCGGTCGGCGACGGCACCTTCGTGGTGGATGGCGAGAAGCTCGACCGGCGCAAGGCGATGCGCTCGAAGCTGCCGCCCGGCGTCTAGTCGATGGCTCGGGCCAGTGAGTCATTCAACGCCTGGCTCTTAAGAGGCTGGCGGATCTGCAGCTAAAACGCTCAGACCGTCCTGTGCTGCGCTGTGCCTGCTCCCGACTGTTCGATCTCGATGGCTACTTCCTTCAGGGGAACCTCGCCAACGGCCAGCGCCCGCTCGATTTCCAAGTCCTCTCCCCGGGATTTCAGCAGTGCCTGCAGGCGCTGGAGTTCACTGCACCAGATTGTCTCGATGTCGCGATCGCGCTGGACGTCGTGATTGGCAGTGAGGGCTACGGCGCGTAGCTGCAGGCGGCCGTTGTCGGCCTTGCCGCCGACTTCGACGCCGTAGCCCGGGGTGGCGGTCTTGCGCAGGACGACCTTGCCGGTTTCCGCCCAGGCGGTGGCCATGCCTTCGCGCACTTCGTAACCCAGGCTGGCGAGGCCCTGGAGGACTGCCTGGCGGCGGGCGAGGGCGGCTTGTTGCTGAAGGTGGCGTGTGAGGACGGAATTGCATTGCTCCGCCAGGGCGGATATCCGCTGTGGCTCGGTGCTGGCCTGGCAGGCCGCGGCTTCCTGGAGAAGTTCGGCGTGCTCGGCGTTTGCCAGCGCCGCGACCTCGCTGGCGAGGTCCTGCAGCTGCTGGAGACGCTCGCGTTGTTGCTGGTGGTCGCGGGTGGCCTGGGCGAGGTCGAGGACCAGGCTGTCGAGCAGGAGGTTGCGTTGTTGGGTGCGTTGTTCGGCCTCGGCCCTGGCCAGCCGCTCCAGAAACGACTGGGCGCCCTCCGGGCCCTGCAACTTTCTTGTCGGCTGTGATGCTGAACTTGTTGTTGCACTGTTTGCATTCCCTGGCCCCGCCGGGTTTGGATGGGCCCATGATGGCGGGGGAAAAGGGGTTGATGGAAGTGGAGCAGTGGGGGCACTTTATATTGATATCCTTATCTTAATTTATTAGCTCGTTGAGGGCTTGGGTGTCGTAGTTGTATGCGCCGATAAATGTTATATCGTTAAATATTTTTCCGGGAGTTAATTCTGCGTCAAAGTCGAGTAAGCAGAAGCAAGCATTGGCTTGGTCTATCTTTAATATCTTGCAATCCTTGTTTATTTCCTCCTCGAAGCACTCGATAAAAGGTATTTCATTAAATATTTCGGAGGCTGTGAGTTCTGTTTCTGAGTAGAAGGGTGAGAACTTGTCTTCGTCATACCATGTTATTTTTAGGTCTTGGCAAAGTCCGCAGTTTTCTCCATGTTTCTCTTGGTCGAAGTAGTTGTAGTAGTCACTTATGTTTTTGGGAGTTTTACCAATCCAAATACTTATTCTTCCATCTTTTTCAATTGCCATTTTCTGCTCCTAACAACTAAATCCGGAGGTTAATTTATTTCCATTTCTTACGTATTTTCCGCAAAACTCTTGATCGCTGAAATGGCTGATCGGCTGCGATGCTGAACTTGTTGTTGCTCTGTTTGTACTCCCTTGCCCCGCCGGATTTGGATGGGCCCATGATGGCGGGGGAGAAGGGGCTGATCGAGGTGGAACAATGGGGACATTTCATTGGATCGAGCCACTTGTCTAACAACTAGTGAACTTTATATAGGCACTGCAGTCCACTTTTCTTTGTGATTGAGTAACTCTTTTTTCTTGACTTTCCATCCTTCTGAGGTCTCCTGCATAGTTATCCGATATTGGTTTTTGAGTCCTGCAGAACGGATGTAGGTATATGTTATTTTTTTCTTCGACTCTTCGATGCTGATTACTTGGTCTGTATCGAAGTCGTAAGCCGTAGGGTCTCCTGTACCGAGATCAATGAGCCTTCCATAGTTTTTCCCCTCTTGAATAACGTACTTCTCTAGAATTTCGTTAAGTTTATGTCTGGCTTTATTGTCTAGGCTTTCCGTTTCATCGCCATTCAGGATAAGTTTTGTTTTTTTAATGTGGTACTCGGACTCCCAAAGCTTCATGGCGTCCATGACTTCCTTGATTCGGGCTTTGGCTTCGTTTATTTTGTTCATGCCTGTTCTCTAGTTTACAAGTATTTGGTTCATTATCTTCGAGTCTTTCTGACGATATCGTTCTCAAATGCTCTGAATGAGCCTCTGTTGATTCCTGGGAGTTGGGGGAATACCCCATCTTTTCCTCCGCAGCCCCTGCCACAGGGAGTCTGCTCTCGTCGTCGTGCTGTTGAGCAGCTTGGTGTAGAACGAGCCGCTGCGCGTCGATGGCCAACCACAGATCTGGCAGATGGACGTGTCCATATGCACCGAGGATTCATGGTGCCTCTGGAGGTGTGCACCCAATGCAAGAATAGGTGTTTATTTACAGCATCCATCTGATCCATTTGCCATTGGTCTCATCGTAGAAGGTTGCTGTATTTATCTTCCAGATATCCTCTTTATTCTTTTTTAATTCGAATCTGATTTTTGACTCCAGCCCTACGGTTTGCTGATATTCAAAAATGGCTTTTTTTTCTTCTTTTAACTTTAGCTCAATCTTATCTCTTTCTGGATCATATGTTGTGGGCTCCTTCATTGAAACTGAAATTAGTCGGCGGCGATCACCTTTGTCTTTCAAGCAATGAGTGTTGAATATCTCATCAAGTGCTTCTCTTGCTGCCGACTTGATGGTTTTCATATCGTCGAAACGGTCCTCTTCCGCGGCGCTGAAGAGCTTTTCTGAGTAGTAGGATTCCCAGTTTTTCATAGACCTGAGAAAGGATGTCATTGCTTCTTGAGGAGTGTTTTTCTCTGTCATGTCAGTTTCCAAATATTCCTTTCAATACTTGGTTTCCATTCGTGTCTAAGATTTTATATATAATGTCGGTTGGTCTGGTGTCGCCATTTCCATATATGAATTTTATATCCACATCTACTGTGCCAAGATTTCTCACTTTGTTTACTACTTCTTTCTCAAATAAACGGAACTCTCCACGATTCATCGCCGGAAGCTGTGGGAATACGTTGCTTTTTCCCCCAGGCCCACCTAATAACTTACCCAGGATGTGTCCCGCGTCATCATCCGCATTTCCTAACGATCTTGCCCATAGCCGAGAGGAAGCATTTGTTGCAGAGCCAATTCCTATATCATTGAACGTCACCCGAGCTGTCGCATGTAATGGTTGGCCTGAGGCGCCTCTAGATACATTTGGCTGGACACACCACCCCCATGGATCTAACCATCTCAATGGGTTTGGTGCATATCCGTATAGATTGAAACCACCCTCCAACCCAATCGGATCCTGCCCCACAAACCGCCCCACCACTGGATCGTAGTACCGGAAGGTGTTGTAGTGCAGCCCCGTCTCCGCATCGAAGTACTGCCCCTGGAACCTCAGGTTCTGCTCGATCTCTTCAGTCGCATAGCTTTCCACTGCCCCCCAGGCCTTGTAGGTGGCCTGCCAGACCATTTGACCGTCCTCGTCGCTGACGTCCAGCGGCGTGCCGATCTGGTCGGTGTGGAAGTAGTAGGTGCGCTCGTCGTCTCCTTGCCGATCGATGCGGGCCAGCGGGGCGTAGCTGTCGGGCTCGTAGAGGTACAGGCTGTCGCCGTTGGCCTTGCGCTCCTGTTGCAGCCGCAGCCCCTGCCAGAGGAAGTCGGTTCTCGTCGTCGTGCCGTCGACCTGAACGGCCTTGGCGGTGCGTCGGCCCAGGCTGTCGTAGTGGTAGCGCCCTTCGCTGAGCAGGTTGCCGTCGCGGTAGGTACGGGCGCGGGTCAGGCGGTTTTCGCAGTCGTATTCGAAGTGTTGTTCCAGGTGTGCGCCGCGTTTGCGCACCACCAACCATGTTGCCCCAGGGATCGTAGTCGTAGCGCTGGTCCTGCCGGGTGCGCAGGCGGTTGTCCTGTTTGCGCTTGCGCAGGGCGTCGACGATGGTGTGCGGCAGGCCATCCTCGCCGTTGAGGTATTCGGTGGTCTTGCCGTTGGCGTCGGTTTCCTCGACCAGGCGCGAGTATTCGTCGTATTCGAGCTGCACGCGGTTGCCGTCGGGCAGGTGTAGCGCGGTCATGTTGCCGGCGTCGTCCAGCTCGATGCGGTAGTGCTCGCCGCCGAAGTCGCGGCTGGCCACCACCCGGTGGTCGGCGTTGTAGTGGATGTGCGCCTCGCGCTGCAGGGCGTCGGTGACCGTGGTGACGCGGGCGTCGAGGTCGTAGCGGAAGTGGTAGTGCTCGCCATCGCTGGTCCAGTGCTCGACCACCCGCGGCCGCCCGCCGAGGCTTTCCCAGCGGTATTCGCAGCGCAGGCCCAGGGCGTTCTCGTGGCTCACCATCAGGCCGTCCCGGTAGGCGAAGCGGCGAGCGGTGTCGCCGTTGCGGTTGCGCACTTCGCTGAGCTGGCCTTGCGCGTCGTAGCGGTAGTGCACCAGGCTTTCCACCGCCTGGTCGCCGACCACCCGCACGACTTCGGTGAGGCGTTGCAGCGGGTGCTCGTAGTGCAGGTGCAGGCGCAGGCCGCCGCTGGCGGTGATGTCCTGCAGGCGGCCGTCGGCGCGGCGGCTGAAGTGCAGGTAGTGGCCCAGGGCGTTTTCGATGCGTTGCAGCAGGGCGGGGCTGCCGTCCGTGGGCAGTTCGCCGAAGTAGAAGAACTGGTTGTCGAGGGTCTGCAGCAGGTAGTGGCCGCCCTGGCTGCGTACCAGGTAGAGCTGTTCGTTGGCGGCGAACACCCGCTCGCCCGGCTCCAGGGCGACGAAGGGCACGCTGCGGCCCTGGTTGTCGCGCAGGTAGACGAACTCGCCGGCCTGGCGCAGGCTCTGGTCCCAGGGCAGCACCCAGCCGCGGCCGAGCACGCTGTCCACGTCCAGGTCGCTGGCGTAGAAGCGCGACCACTGCAGGGGCATCAGCCCGGGCAGGCTGAAGTCGGTTTCGCCCGCTTCGGTGAGCAGTTTGCGCCCAGTGGTGGCATCCACCGGGTTGCCGAACAGGCCACCCACCGCGCGCTCGATCGCCGGGCCCAGGACGTAGCGGCTGGCCACTTCGCCGGCGACGAAGCCGGCGGTGAACTTCAGCGCGCAGGGCATGATCGCTTTCATCCCGGCCTGGGTGCCGGCCTTGATCAGTTGGGCGATACCGCCGGCAGCGCCGGCCACGGCCATGAGAATGTCCACCGTCGTGCGCAGCCAGCCGGGGACTTCGTCGTCCACCGGCAGGTACTGCACGGTGCCACCGCCGATGAAGACGTCGGTGGAGCCGCCGTCGATCTTCGCGCCGCAGGTGAGCTTGTCGCCCTTGCGCGCGGCGGGGACGCCGTTGATGAAGACGTTGCTGGAGCCTTCGGCCACCTGGATCAGCGGCGGGTGCTTCTCGCAGGCGACCGTGCTCAGGTGGGCTCTGGCGGCGGCCAGGCCGTTGATGAAGACGTTGGCGGCGCCTTCGATGATCTGGCCGGCATCGCTGGTGAAGGCCGAGAGGCTGCCGATCAGTTCGCCAAGGCCGGCCCCGAACGCCGCACCGGCCCCGACGAACTAATTTTGCTAGGAAAATAAATTCAAGCGCGCTCAATAATTAGATTGACCATGTGCTCTAGGAGTTCGTCGAAAGATTCGAAATTTTCGTAAACGTTATCAAAAGCTTGCTTGTCCCGTACCTGAAAGCTATTTTCTGAAAGGTCTAGAACATATTCATCCTGGTCGCTGTCGCCGAACACCAAAAAATCTTTCATGAAGTCAACATCGCGAGAAATTCTATTTATTTCCATGAAGTCATGACTGAATTCGTCGCTGTCTGGAAACTTGTGTTGGCGGCTAGAATAAATAAATACTCCGTTCGAAATCAGGCCATCAAAGCATTTTAGGAAATCTAAATATTGGCGAGGTAGAACTTCTGAAAACTCAGACAGAACAGCTGAATTTAGTGTGTCGATATCAAACCTTGTTGCTGGAGGTCCGAGAAACATGTCCGCATCATCAAGGCGATTGCGCAAATGCATGATTTTTTGTTCGACGGTTCTGTTCATGTCTAACTCCCCGGAGGAGGATATATTCTAGTCTCAATCATTGGCCACTCTACCATTTCACTGTCGCCCGCACCCATTCCTTTGGTTAGTGTGCGTTGTACGTTGGTTATAATTTTATGGTAGGGCTCGTTCTTGATGAGTGTCAAGTTGTCAAATGAGTTGGTTTCGCCATCATCTAATGGTTTATGTGATGAACCTGCCATTCTTTATTGGGGAGCTTTCCATTCTGAATTTTGGCGATTTCAATATCACTGAATCCGGATCTTTTTAATGTGGCAACTTTTTCTGGAGTGCTAGATAGATCCTTTAAGAAGTTTGGTCTGGCTGAGCTGTCAAATTCATTCCGGCGCAGTTTTACATCAGGAACGGAGCGTTTGACATAGAGGAAGTTCTCTGTTTTGACTCCCGACAGTTCATGTGAATCACCACGAAGCATCCCCGTAAAGCTATTTTTCTGTTCACGAGGAACAACCTTGACGTTCCCAAAATTAGACCCCAGCCCCTCGACCTTGACCTGATACTTGGCATCGAAGCGCTGTCCACCCTTGCCGCCCACGAAGCCGCCGAGCATGGCCCCGCCAAAGGCCATGATCTTCTGCCCGTCGCTGCCTTCGCCCCATATTTTGCCACCGAGCCAGTGGCCGCCGACGCCGCCGGCGATGCCGCCCGCCAGTCCCAGTGCGATCAGGCCAGGGCCGGCGCCCAGCAGGATGGCACTGCCGATCCCAATACCGAAGACGGCGGCGTGCAGCCAGCCCGGCACTTCGGGGTCGATGTCGTCGGTCTGGAAGGTGCCCCCGCCGATGAAGATGTTGGGCGAGCCGGCGCTGATCTTGCCGTCGCAGGTGCTGCGGTCGCCCTTGCGTGCCGCGGGCTGCCCGTTGATGTAGACGCTGTCGCTGCCTTCGGCAATGCGCTTGAGGCCGCTGTGCTTGCTGCAGGCGACCGTGCTCAGGTGGGCTCTGGCGGCGGCCAGGCCGTTGATGAAGACGTTGGCGGCGCCTTCGATGATCTGGCCGGCGTCGCTGGTGAAGGCCGAAAGGCTGCCGATCAGTTCGCCAAGGCCGGCCCCGACGATGGCGACGGCGGCCAGCCCCCCGGTGCCGACGATGGCGACGCCAGCGAGTGCCACTGCTGCGCCGACCGCCAGGCCCGTCAACAGGCCGCCGAGTGCACTGCTGTGTGCAATTGGGTCGTCCTGACGCGCTGCCTCGCTCATGCCGGGGCCGCCTCGGCCCCCTCGCGGCGCAACTGCACGGAATCGACGAATTGCTCGAAGCATTGTCGCTCTTCAGCGGTCATGCCCAGCGGCTGGTTGCTGGTGCCGGTGATCTGGATCGACAGGGGCCCGCCTTGCTCATCCTGGTGGAAGAACAGGATCTGGATCTGCTGCAGGGGCTTGCCCTGCTGGCGCCAGCGGTACTCGACCGAGCGGGCGGGCACGCCATCGACCGTTCGCTGCCCCTGGAATTCGATGAGCTGGAAATCGCTAAGGCTGTGCTCGATTTCGTGCAGCAGGCGCTGGGCGAGGGTTTCCAGCTTCTCGTCGCGGCTGATGCGGCTGCGGCCGACGACGACTGCAGGCGGAGGGCGATCTTGCGGTGCACGCAGTGAAGTTGTTGGCGTAGTAAGGCTCGCTGCCGCCAAGATTATTGCTAATCTGCGAGAAAGTGGAATATTTGTGTTATTGCTTCATCGCGGGGCATCTCGGTTTCAAGAATTCTTTCCCTGACGACGATATAAACTCCTTCTTCGGGTGAAAGCAGTTCAATGGCATCATTTCTATAGTTTGTGATCTCTAGAAAGCCGTTGGAAATTCCATTAAGGTTCTTTATTTCAGATAGAAGATAGTTGCTGGAAACCAAGTCGCCTTCGGGATTATTGCCAGCCCCTGTTTTGGGGTTGTCAAAGTAAAGCCGGATCTTAGGGGTCTTATGGCGTTCCCAATTCAGAACTTCGGTGATCTTTTGGGTGATGATGAAAAAATCCTCCTTGTTCTCTGTTCCCGAGAATTCGCAATTATAGATGGGGATTATCCATGAAAGATTATCGCGCAGTTTATCAAGTCTGCCTTTTAAATATCCATGGTAAGGACTGGAAACAAGAAGTGCATGAGTGAAGCTATGAAATTCTGTGCTTAAAGAGTGTTTGGATATTCCTTCATCGTTTTTGAGCTCTGAGGGAGGAAGCAAGGTGATCAAATTCTCGCCATCAATGTCTTTTTCGCTGACCAATAGATAATTTTGGCTGCGAACGCTAAATAGCGCGTAGTGATAGGTACGTTTTGGCGTTATGTCCTGAAAACGAAAAGAGCCATCGCTATGTCTATAGACGTTGACGAAATTTTCTTTCAGATTTTTTTCATCTATCATGGAGTAATCCGCCTCTATTCGTAACCTGGGCCGATGTCTTGGCGATATCTTACGCCGTTTGTCCCAATTCTTGCGCCGTCTGAGCTATTGGCAGACCGAAGTCTAATGCTCATATTGGATGTTTCATTATAAAAGTCCAGCCGCTCAGCTCTGGGGGCATTGTACCCAGTTTCGTTCCAGTGCTCCACAACAGGTTTATTGTGTTCTATGGTGATTCTAGGGTCGGTCCGGCTTACAATTTCTCCGTCGGCTGTCATGATTTTTCCCTTGTGCGGGCCGGACGTGATGGTGTTGTCGTCAAGAGCTTTATCTTTTATGCCCGACCGGTAGCCACTCGGATATTCTGTCTTCCTGTTATGAATTGGAGGGGTTTCTGAGCTTCTTACAAAACGGCCGTCGGGGCCTCTGGTTGGGCGTGGAGGCTGCTGTCTTGGAACAACCTTGACGTTCCCAAAATTAGACCCCAGCCCCATATTGTGAAATAGTTCTTGTAGTTAGTTAAGATTATGATGCTTGTTTTTGAGTGCTTGCTTTCTCTTGGTTTGTATGTGTTGCGATTTATATCCAGGGTGTTGGTGTTAATATCGCTGTCTCTCCAGAAGGTAAGTTGCTGTTTTATGGTGGGTGTCGATAAGTGGGATTGGTTTTATAAGTTATAGAGTCCCGCCGTGCTAATGGCTCGCGAAATCTGAAGAATAAGAATATGTCCTGTTTGGTTAATCATTGGAATTCCTCTATGCTCGCTTGCTCTATTTTTGTCTTGTACAGCGTAACAAGAGCATTTTCGGAGACCACCAATCGGAAATCGTCGGCAATTCCAAAATCTTGCTGCCCAGCCTTTCCGGTTACTTTCAGCCAATAGAATTTTGGAAGATTTTTTTCTTTGTAAAGTTCATTGAAGTTTTCGGATTTGGTTATCTCCACCACGTCAAATTTGAATCCGGTCAATGCGCTTTTTTCAAGCTGGTTTTTGAGGTTTTCAGAAACGATAAAACAGGGGAACGATTCTATAAGGTCATCACCTAGCCATCCATAAAATTCATAGTTTAGTTTGGTAACAAGAGGAGGGTGCACCGACGTGTCGATTATCGAGTTTCTGCCGATTCCGCCACTGACTTCTGGTTCTATGTAATAGTACATTTATCAATCTCTTGTTGGTGGATTAAATAGACTTCCGAATCTATCATCTATTTCTGTTGCTTTTGTGAGCAACTGTTCCTTCGTTGGGTTCGGGTTTGCTCGGTAGAATGAATTCCATTCTTTTCTTATGGCGCTCAAGTGTACATCTGAGTTCAATTCTTTTGGTATCCCCCTGAGGTTGTTAATAGAATGCATCTCGGAGTCGCTTACCAGGCCGGGATATCGTGTTTGAACTTGTTGCTCCACTGCGTGGTGTACCACGACTTTTCCCTCCGTTTGAGGGTTTTCCTCAAAGAAGGTTTTTTTGTAGTTGTTGGAGGATGACTCTCCAAAGCTTGCTGGTTTGTTTAGTTGATTTGTTCTTGGGGCGACTCTGACGTTTCCAAAATTAGACCCTAGTGTTCTGTCTCAGATAAATCGTTCTCTTTAATCGCCTCCTTGGCACGCTGGATCTTGCGCAATATGTCCTCACCCTTTGCGCTCCAGACATACCGACAGGGTTGAGCGTTATGCAGCGCTAAAAACGTCGTGATGGAGCTTGCCAGTTCGCGCGTGGAACTGAAGCTGCCGTCACGTAGGTAAACGGTGATATCCCGGAAGAAGCGCTCAACCATGTTCATCCAGGAGCTTGAGGTCGGGGTGAAATGCATGTGGAAGCGCGGATGCCGCTTGAGCCATTCCTTGACGACAGGGTGCTTGTGGGTGGCGTAGTTATCCACGATCAAATGCAGTTGCAGCGTTTTCGGCGTTTCCCTGTTGATCTTCTTCAGGAAGGCCAGCCACTCCTGATGTCGGTACTGTGTTTCGATGCTGCTGATCAGCCGGCCTTGCAGATAGTCCATGGCAGCGAACAGCGTGAGGGTGCCGTGACGCACATAGTCATGGGTTTGCGTACGGATATGGCCGATGCCCAATGGCAAGCCGGGCTGCGTGCGTTGCAAGGCTTGAACCTGGCTCTTTTCATCGCAGCAGAGCACCAGCGCCTTGTCCGGTGGCGCCAGATACAATCCGATGACGTCCCAGAATTTCTCTTCGAAGTCAGGATCATTGGATAGTTTGAAGGTGCGGGTCAGGTGCGGCTTGATGTCATTTGCAGCCCAGATCCGCTGAACGCTGGCCGGCGAAATACCGGCGACACGCGCCATGCTACGACAGCTCCAGCGTGGTTGGCCGATACGCGGTTGAGTGACTTGCTCAAGCGTGCGTTTCAAGGCTTCAGCAGGCAGTGATGGCTTACGACCTCGCCCCGGCAGATCCACCAAGCCTTGCAGGCGCAGGGTTTGAAAACGCTTGCACCAGCGAGTAACGGAAACCAGGGAGAGCCCTGTCAGTTCAGCGATTTCTCTACGTGAATGACCTTGAGCAGCCAGCAGAATTACGCGTGCACGGCGACCGTCGCGTTGGCTGATGGTGGCCGAGCGAACCCGCCGGTTCAGCTCAATCTGCTCATCATCACTGAGCACGATGTCTTGAGAGTTCATAGCTTCACCCCACATCCCGGCTGGCTATGGAAGCGTAGCTCAAATGGAATATTTATTTTTGAGACAGAACACTAGAGCTATGGGATCCTGCCCCACAAACCGCCCCACCACCGGATCGTAATACCGGAAGGTGTTGTAGTGCAGCCCCGTCTCCGCATCGAAGTACTGCCCCTGGAACCTCAGGTTCTGCTCGATCTCTTCTGTCGCATAGCTTTCCACTTCCCCCCAGGCCTTGTAGGTGGCCTGCCACACTCGTTGGCCGTCCTCGTCGCTGACGTCCAGCGGCGTGCCGATCTGGTCGGTGTGGAAGTAGTAGACGCGCTCGTCGTCTCCTTGCCGGTCGACGCGGGCCAGCGGGGCATAGCTGTCGGGCTCGTAGAGGTACAGGCTGTCGCCGTTGGCCTTGCGTTCCTGTAGCAGCCGCAGTCCCTGCCAGAGGAAGTCGGTTCTCGTCGTCGTGCCGTCGACCTGGACGGCCTTGGCGGTGCGTCGGCCCAAGCTGTCGTAGTGGTAGCGCCCTTCGCTGACCAGGTTGCCGTCGCGGTAGGTACGGGCGCGGGTCAGGCGGTTTTCGCAGTCGTATTCGAAGTGTTGTTCCAGGTGTGCGCCGGGTTTGCGCATCACCATATTGCTCTAAGAGCCGTATGGCGTCTTTGGTGTGAAATATGGCCCCGGATACGAAGTTGGGGCCATCAAGTATGAGTTTCCAAATTTTTAGAGAACTGTGGCCGACTGAGCTCAGAGCATCCTCTGGCCTTCGAAAGGATTCCAACCTTGTTGGCCTTTGACCTGCTTGAGGTAGTAGGCGTAGTTGGTGATAACGGCGTAGCAGGCGGCGAAGCCCATGCCGATACCTTTATCGAGGGCGAGGGGAATCTCGATGCCGGTCAACACCTCGAACAATCCCTCGAGAATGCCGATCGTGAAGATGATGCCGAGCATGACCAGGTTCTTCTTCCACAGACCGAGGACGAACCAGTAGATGGGGCCGAAGAAGAAGGCCAGGATGCTGGCGTTGATCAGGATGCGCTTGCCGAAGGGCAGGGCACGCAGGGCCTGCCTGTAGGTTTCGCTGCGCGGGCCGCCGTGCTGGTCGTAGAAGGCGAAGCGCTCCTGCCATTTGGGTTTGAGGTTGCCTTGGCTGGGCTGGGTTTGCGGGATGCTTTCCATGGGACCTCCTGTCTGGGTTATCCGTATGGAGAGTAGTGGCTCAGGCCTTCTTCAGCCGTGCCGCGGCGAGGAAGGTCACCAGCACCGTGGCGAAACCCCAGAGGGCCGGGCCAACGGTTGGAACGGGACGCAGCACGAAGAAGCCAACTGCCGCCGTGGCTACGGCGGCAATTACGGCGACTTTCTTGTCGGCTGTGATGCTGAACTTGTTGTTGCACTGTTTGCATTCCCTGGCGCCGCCGGGTTTGGATGGGCCCATGATGGCGGGGGAGAAGGGATTGATCGAGGTGGAGCAGTGAGGGCACTTCATTAATGAATTCCTTTTATCAGATAGTATTTCTTGAGTACTACTGGTCTATTTTTTCAAATATAAGTTTTATATTTTTCTGTTTTGCCATGGATTCAATGTTCTCGGATACTATTGGGTCTAGCCAAATAATATCTGCTATAAAAAAGAAATTTGATGATCCTATTTTTTTTTCGTCTAGGCGTAATTTCTTGATTCCTTTGGCTTGAAAATTGCTCGGGGGTTCTCCGTTGGATATTCTATTTAGAATTAATTGCTTTCCTGAGTACTCGGAGTTTTTATAGTCAAAACATGGTTTCTTTTCATTTGAATGGATTAGGAAGTATTTTTTTTCTACTTCTTTTTTACTGAAATATAAAGCTTTGGATGGAACTATTGTAAGGTCATGTTGAAAGGTTTCAAATATGTCTTTCAAGCCCTCAGAAGCAAAAAAGGCACCGCATGTAGTTAGGAAGAAGTCGGAGTTGATTTTTTTTATGCTTTTATCTAGAGTTATAGTTATCTCCGTATTTTCTGATAGTAGATTTTTCCCGATCTGATAGTACTCTGGTAGTGATGGTGAAAACTCTACATCGGCGTCAATAAATTTTCCGTTAGGATCTTCATGGTGGAGAATAAAATATCTCATAAAATTTTCCTAACAAGTGGAACGCGTGCCTTGAGGTCTAGTGTCAGTACTTTGTAGTCGTAAAACATCGGCGCCTAAACTCATTCTCATACTTCTCTCCACAGCGCCTATTTTGCTAAGTATTTGTTTGTCGGATGCGGCAGCAAGATTACCTATTTTTTGCTCCGCAGTAAGAAGCCTTGTGCGTGCGGCATCATAATATGAGCCTAAGTGGCCACCGCTGTGAAGAGGCTTGCCGGTTGCAAGAGACTCAGCTGCTGTCATTGGTAGCGCTGTACCATTAGTTGCTCCGTTTGGATTATATATCCCTCGGTTTATTGCTTCTTGAATGAGGTTTGAGCGATTGGCTACGTTAGTGGGAATTAGGTGATGCGCAGCGTAACCACTAGGAACCGGGTTCCCTGCTTTAGCCATTGCTGCCGCAAGTTGTTGACTGGGCGATAACCCAAATGGGTCCACCCATGTAATGGGACTGGGTGCATAAGAATATAAATTCTCGCTACCAATCAGTCCGATGAGATCTTGGGAGCCAAACCGCCCCACCACCGGATCGTAGTACCGGAAGGTGTTGTAGTGCAGCCCCGTCTCCGCATCGAAGTACTGCCCCTGGAACCTCAGGTTCTGCTCGATCTCCTGTGTTGCATAGCTTTTCACTTCCCCCCAGGCTAGGTGGCTGCCATACCGTTTGCCATCCTCGTCGGTGACGTCCAGCGGCGTGCCGATCTGGTCGATGTGGAAGTAGTAGGTATGCTCGTCGTCTCCTTGTCGGTCAACGCAGGCCAGCGGGGCGTAGCTGTCGGGCTCGTAGAGGTAGTAGAGGTACAGGCTGTCGCCGTTAGTCCGATGTTCCTGTAGCAACCGCAGCCTTGCCGGAGGATGTCGGGTCTCGTCGTCGTGCCGTCGACCTGGATTGCCTTGGCGGTGCGTCGGCCCAAGCGGTTTTCGCAGTCGTATTTGCCTGGTATGCCTGTTGCCCTAGGGACATAGTCGTTGCGCTGATCAGGCGTCTCTAGGTGCACAGCACTTCTCGATATAAATCGCTATGGTTGACGTCACTGTTCGGGCTGTTTGGTGATATCGTGCTGGATAATAGTGTCTTCTAAGAAGATTGATATCCAAGTATCCATTACAGCCCAGAAACTAAGTCCACCCTCCGCACTGTCTGGTGATTCATGCCACCAGATTGATGCATTCTCGCTATCCAACTCTGGGGTAACGCAAAGGTAATCGCCTGCACCATTATGAAATATTCCCGTCAGTTCGGACGGAAAGTTTGGATTATTGCCATCGTAAAGATCCATTATACTAACTTGCTGCTCAATAGGGAGTGGTCCCATGGCTCTAGATGGATGAAATGTAAAACCGTTATGTAGATTTATATAGAATTCTTGAATGTCTTGGGGGAGTTTGTGTATTTTGTTTTCTAGAGAACTGTTGGCCGGAACAGGAGAGTGTCCTATGTAGAAGTAATAATCATCGGTATCTTCGAATATGTAAATGAGTTTTGGTTCTTTTTCTGCAATTAGGGCTGTTCCAATGAGGCATTTTTCTAATAAGTTATAGGTCCATGGGATGCGGTTTTTATATCTTCCCCACTCCGCAGGAATCCAAGGGGAAGAAGCAGATGTCAGGCCAAAATTTTTCCAATTGGGAGGGTACTGGTAGTTTGAGGGAACTTCATTTGATGAGGTAAATATAATTGAATCCTGAAACTCGTGTTTTAATTCGGCTTTTAGTTTTTCAAAGTTAGCCATGGCTAATTTCCTGCGCTTTGCTCTTCAAGTAGGTCGTAAATTTGTCTCTGGAGTTTGGGTTCCATCTCCTCTGCTTTTTTCATCATACCGTCGCGGAAATTTGCGTCAACCTTGATGCCTTCTTTTTTGTATTCAGTCCATTCGGCAAAGGATTTAGCACCTTTGGATGTGTTTGCTGTTTCACTCAGTCCAGTGAAGTTGTCAGGATTGTTGAGAACTTTCAGTTGGTTCTGCTCGGTTAACTTAGAGAAACCATCCATCTCGGAGATCTTCTTCATGGGAACAATATGGTCTGCGTGAAGCGGTTTTGTAATCTCAAGCCCAGGAAGTGCTGGGTCCTTCATCGGCAGTGAAACGTCTTTGTTTACTGCTTTCTGAATCGCTTTGCTTGGAGTTTTGCTGCGAAGTGTACTGTATAGCTCTGAGGATATACCTTTGTTTTGACCGGAGGGGAGCGTAGGACGTTTGGCGATCTTTACATTTCCTAGATTCGACCCAAACCCTTCGACTTTTATCTGATATCTGGCATCGAACCATTTCCCGCCTTTGCCTCCCACCAGGCCGCCCAAAAAGGCCCCTCCCAAGGCCATCAGTTTTTGCCCGTCAGAACCTTCCCCCCAAATTTTTCCTCCTAACCAATATCCTCCGGCTCCTCCGGCTATTCCGCCTGCTAGCCCCAGAAGAATAATTCCGGGACCTGCACCTAGGAGCACTGCGCTACCAATTCCCAAAGCGAAGACAGCCACATGCAGCCATCCAGGCACTTCTGGATCTATCTCGTCTGTCTGATAGGTTCCACCGCCTATGAAAACGTTAGGGGATCCAGCACTGATCTTTCCATCACAAGTTGTCCGATCATTGACGCGGGCGGCCGGTTGTCCATTGATCCAAACAGTACTGCTGCCTTCGGCAATTAGCTGAGGGCCGCTATGTTTGTCGCATCCAACCTTGCTCAAATGCGCTCTTGCGGCAGCAATGCCGTTGATGAATACGTTGGCCGAGCCGCTAATAATCTGTCCAGCGACGCTGCAGAAGCTGGAGAGACTCCCGATAACCTCACCGATGCCTGCACCAGCTGCCGCCGCTGCTCCTACGATAGCCACCGCGGCCAAACCGCCTGTCCCAACGATAGCTAAGCCGACTAAAGCGGCTCCTGCCCCGATGGCTAGACCGGTCAGTAGTCCACCTAGAGCACTTGAGTGCTCTATGGGGTCGTCCTTACGTGCGGCTGCTGTCATGGCTGTTCGGAGTCTTGCTGGTTTGACGCGAGCTCAATCGAGGCGAGGAAGGCACGAAAACTATCCTTCTCTTCCTCTGTCATACCGAGAGGGTTGCTACTTGTGCCGGTAATCTGTAGCAGCAGGAGATTGTCTAGTTCGTCCTTATGCATGAAAAGTACTTGGAGTTGATGGACTGGTCGGCCCTGCTGGCGCCAACGATATTCGACCGAGCGTGCATCCGTACCTGCTATGGTTGTTTCTGCCAGTGGCTCGATGAGACTGAAGTTCGGTAGGCTATTTTCAACCTCTGTCAGAAGCCGTTGGGCCACGATTTCGAGTTCATCTTCATGTTGTACGGTGCTTCGCCCAATGACGATGGAAAATGGGCTTGGACCTGTCTCTGATTGGGTCAATACGTGGAATGTCTTGTCCAGATAGCCGGTGGGGCGTACGAAACTCAGTTCATTGGTATGAAAGCGAGGAGGTGCTGGCGCTTGCAGCTCTTCTGTGACCTCGTTGGATTCCGTTTCGCTTTTGCGGTAGCGCTGAAGTCTGTCGTAGATATTCTCAGTCATGAGTTGTTCCCTCCCTGAAACTGGTGGTTCATTCGTTCAGATTGATCCGATTGCTGCCTATGACGTGGACGGTCACCCCCGACAGAGTGATCGTTCCGTTCTGCTCCAGTGTCAGAGAACTACTGCCTACTTCCAGCTTGATGGAGGTTGCAGCGGTGATCGTGACTTGCTTCTGCTCGACGGTGAGATTGAAACCGCCTTCCTGGACTGTAATTGATGTGTCCTTCTTGATGGTCTCGGTATGGGTGCCGCCGACGCTGATGCTGCGGTTGTTGCCGACGTTGTGGGTCTCGTCCAGTTCCACCTCGGTATCCATGAAGCGCTCGGCATGGATGATCACCTGCTCGGCGCCTTGCTTGTCCTCGAAGCGGATGAAGTTGGCGGCGGCCGCGCCGCTCTTGGTCGAGCGGGTGAGGAAGCCGCTCTGGGTCTTGTTCTCCGGCAGCGACCAGGGCGGCATGTTCTGGCTGTTGTAGAGGCTGCCGGTGACCAGCGGGCGGTCCGGGTTGCCGTCGAGGAAGGAGACCACCACCTCGTCGCCGACGCGGGGGATCTGGATGCTGCCGAAGCCGCCGCTGGCCCAGGCCTGGGCCACCCGCACCCAGCAGGAACTCTTGTCGTCGCGCTGGCCGTAGCGGTCCCAGTGGAATTGCAGCTTCACCCGGCCGAGGCTGTCGGTGAATATCTCCTCGCCGGGCGGGCCGACGACGATGGCGGTCTGCGGACCGGAGATGAGCGGGCGTTCGGTTGTGGGGTGCGGGCGATAGGGGATCTTGCGGCGGATGCAGGTGAATTCGTTGGCGTAGTGCGCCTCCTTGCCGCTGAGGTAGTTGTTGCTGCCGCCGTGCTGGATGAAGAGCAACAGGAACTGGCGGTCGTCGGCGCTATCGTTGTCGTGGTCGTAGTGCTGCAGCAGTTCGAAGGTGTGGCCGATGCTCATGCCGCGGCAGTTGCTCGCGCCATGGAAGGTCTTGGCCTGTACTTCCAGTGCTTCCAGGCGGTTGCGCACTAGGGCTTCGCCGTCGTCATGGGTGCCGTGGGTGTAATGGCCGGGGAAGTCGAAGAGCTCGAAGGCTTCGACGTCGCCCTGCTGGTTGACACTGTCCAGGCCTACCTGGAGCAGGTTGCCCGGCTGCTTGTAGTCGAAGGTCTGCACTGCCACGCGGCCGGACTGCAACTGGCGCTGGCCGCTCCAGCCGGTGATGGAGTCGGCGGTCTCGGTGACCGAGGCGCTGTGGTAGCGGATCTGCGGCTGCGTCGGCAGCGGCTTGAGCAGGGTGGAGTCGTCCATCACCACCAGGGTGTGTTGCTCGTTTGTGTGCTCGAAGTAGTAGAACAGGCCTTCGGTATCCAGCAGGCGCTGGACGAAACTGAGGTCGCTCTCGCGATATTGGGTGATGTAGCTGTGCGGCTTGAGAGCCTTGCTCAGGCGGAACTCGAACTTGGGCAGTTCGCCGTAGCCGGCGAACACCTGGGTGATCACTTCTTCCACGGTCTTGTCCTGGAAGATGCGCGAATCGAAGCGCCGTTCGAGCATCCATAGCCAGGGGCTGAGCGTCGCCGAATAGTAAGCCAGGCCGCCATCGCTGCCATTGCTGGCGAAGTACGTGATATAGCCGTGGATCGGCCGCGAGCCGCCGTCGGCCAGTTCGATCTCCAGCAGCGCTGGCTTGCCGATCAGCGACTTCAGTTCGATGTGGGCGTCCTGGCTGATCAGCGCGAGGTTGAAGCTGAACAGATGGGACAGCCTTTCGCTGCCGGTGAAGTGATCGAGCAGCAGTTCCTGGGTGGACTGCAGCGGCGTGGTCAACTTCACCAGCCGCTGGTTCTGCGGGACGAAGAGGGCGGCAAGATCCATCAGCATGTCTTTCTCCTGCGTGATACCGGGGCCGCGCCGGGGGCTGCGGCGAAGTCTTTCAATGGGGCGGTGGCGTTAGCCGGGCGAACAGTCGGGCCAGTGGGGAGTGGGCGCGCCACTGGCGGATTTCCTCGATGTCCTCGAAGGTGTAGGTCGTTTTGAGTTGGCGCTCTTCGGCACTCAGGCGGGGCAGTCCCGAGATGACCTTCCGGTAGTAGAAGAACATGTACAGTCCGAGGGATGCGCACAGGCCCATGATCCAGAGTGGCAATTCCGCCTTGTCGCTAACCAGTGGGTAAAGCGCACAGGAAAGGCCGGTACCCAGCATGGCCAATCGGTCGTACCTGCCGGGTGAGTTGAAGCAGACCACTCGCTCCCGGCGCGAATCGAAAGGGAGCCGCCGGTAGCGGATGTGCTTCATCGCTACGTACAGCAGCATGCAGAAAAGGGCGACGGCAATGCTCAGCAGGAAGGTTTTCTCGTCGCTCCAGTAAACGACCGTGTCGCCGTATGTGCAGAGCATCATGATGCCCAGGATGGGGGCGGTGGACAGGTTCAGGAAAAGATACCAGCGGGCATAGCGGGTGAAGCTCTCGTTGACGTAGGTCTGGTACAGGGCCATGACCAGTGCGGCGACGAGGCTGAGCAGGTAGGGCACGAGCAAGAATGGCAAGGCCAGGACCATGAACCCCGACATCATGGCGACATAGAGAAAGAAGGCCAGCCCGCTGCGGCGGATTCTCCAGAGGGAGGTGTCGATCATTCAACACCTCCTCTTGCCCAGGGCATTGTCGAGCCGGACGAACAGCCGGGTGCTGTAGGTGCGAGAGCGTCAGGCATGGATTTTTTCGATATTCCCGAAGTAGCGCACACCGTTCTTCCGCTCTGACGCCCGCAGTTGAGCGAAGGCTGCGATCGTATGCCTGACGGAAAGCATCATGATGACGGTGAGCACCGACGTCACTACCAGCACTAGCAGCAGCGTTACCGATAGCCAGCTTCTGGCTGCCGCGATGAGGGTGTGCGTGCTTGAAGAAAGCATGTCAGCATCCCTCTTTTTTGCGAAGGCGCTGCAGCCGTGCGACTATCCGGCCCAATAATGAGCGATTCCGCCATTCACGGATTTCGGCAATGTTTGGGAATGCGAAGCGGGTGTTCGCTCGCTGCTCTTCGGCTCTGAGGGTTCTGAGATCGAAAAGTGCGTAGCGATAGTAGTAAATGTTGCATAGACTGAGGCCAAGACAGAGCACTACCAATACATGGGGATAATATTCCTGGCCGCCAAACGTACCGCCGATCAGGGCTGCACCGCCACCCAACAGAAAAGGCCATCTGAAACGGCTTTCCGGTTCCCCATGGGAAGTCAACTGGCCATTTTCTACCGAGAATGTCCGGTGTTTCCAATCGTGCCGGCTGAGTAGCCAACTCAGTACAGCACTGATAACCAATGGGGCAAGAGTACCTGTCCACATTGCAACTGGCTGAGGTGAGTCGCATAGCACAGATGCAGCCAATCCCATTGTTGTAATGGGATAGATACTTAGCTTCAAGTACAGTGACAGGTAGGCGTAGTTGCTGAAGCTTTCGCTGAAGTAGAGCGTGAAGAATCGCCAGGCGATTAAGAAAAGCATTACCAACAGATATGGGATCAATAAGACAGGCACAATCGCAACCAGAAATCCGGCAAAGCAGATCTGGAGAATTAGGCTAGCCAATGTGCTGGTGCGTAGCTGGTCCAGGGAGCTGGAAATCATGGGTTTACTCGTATACGAGAGGTTCCGCGCTTCACCATAGCGATCTCTTGCCGGTTAGAGCATCACCGATTTTCTTGTCGAAGCCGGTCCTTGCAACCATGTGTTGAGCGGCTATGCCGAGCATCAAGCCTCCTGCAATTATTAAAATCGCAGGCCCACCCACCAAGCCCACCACTACTCCAGCAGCCAGTCCAGCGACATTGCCAACTTGGCTATATGCAGAGCGATTCAGGAACTCCTGGAAATCTTTTGATTCTTTGGCGTCGACATATGCTTGTGGCCCAATACTCAGAAGAGTTCCCACTGAGGTGCTACCTACTAATTTCCCAAAACCTTTGGTTCCGTACATCTTCGCGTCTATGAAGATCCTTTTCTCTAGTGTGCTAGCGATCCGTGACCGGGAGACTTGTATTGCGCCTCCGGAATAAAGGTCACCCAGGCGATAGAGCGATGCTGTTGCACTGGCTGGAATCTGGAACTTTAGGGCGTTGCCGGAATAGACTAGTTTGATGCGCCGATTGAACATCTTCCGAGTGCTGGCTTTACGGATTTGACCTCTTGTTTTGTGCCATCTCAGGAGCTCTTTCTTCAGCGGGCTCTTGATGTCAAGCAGGTCGATCAGCTTTCGAGTCTGGACTCCTGAATGAATCCCCCCGATTGTGCTGAGGATGGTTCCTGGAAGATTGGTAGGCGAAAACAACAACGGCCCCACCACCGGGATCGCCTCGGCCTGTTTGCGCAGTGCTTCCATTTCCTTCGCCGAGGTTTTGCCGGCTTGCTTCAGCTTGCCGAAGAGAAACACCAGCAACGCCAGCGATTCCTCGGCCTCTTCCGCGGGCATGTCGCCATCCGCCAGTTCGCCGGCGAGGAACATCGCCCCGCTGTAGTCATCGGTAACGTACTCCCCTCCGATGTTGACTTGCGAAGGGAAGGCCCGTGCCGCCACCACTTCCGGCCAGGGCAGCTCGCCCTCGCCGAGCAGGCCTTGCGGCCCCCGGCCCATAGGGTCTTCTCGGGTGCAGGGATAGAACGGGCCGCTCATGAGCAGCTACCCCAGGGGAGGTGGATGGTGTCGTTGTGGTCGTGGCGGGGCATGGTGCGAGAGCGGGGCAGGATCATGCCTGTCGATGTTCCGAGCTCCGTTTCGTATTCATGAAATGAATTCATGTTGTGCGTCCTGCAAAAACTTTATCCCCACTCATGGGATGCGAAGGAAAAACCGATAGAAACGAACTGTCAAGCGACAGGCAATAGTTGCCAATAGTGGCAATTTGACTTGTCTCCTTTCCCTAGTACTTCCCTGGAAGTCCCGCATTGAAAGGGTTTTGGCGGTATGGACTAAGATGACTCACTAGGCGATTGGTTCCCTGTGCTCCCAGCGCTTATCTCTCAAATGCGTGTAGGAAATTCGCTATTCGATGTATCAGAAATGATCCATTTCTCTGGCTTGAAAGTGTGACGTCGATCTCTATCATGAAAATTACTATTGCAGCGCAGCCCGCGTTTTCAGAGGGCTCCAGCCATTTGGCGGCATCGCTCGAGGTGGAGTGATTGATATCAAAAGAGTGTCTCGTGGCCATCATTGCCACCCTCCCATCATGCTGCGAAGAATAATTCGCATGTAGCCATTCGCCGGCTCCACAGTGGATCGTCACTAGCAATGACGCTACGCAGCGTGGTCCGGCGGGCTCCAGATCATCGATACAGCCGCTCTCGAGCGGCTGCTTTGCGTAGACGAGAATCAACGGGCCGCCCGTCAAGGGGGCCTCGAAGCAGGGATGGGAAGAGCATTCGCATGAGCCAGGGACTCGACATCGAGGCGTTGATTCGCCTGCGCAAGCAGACCCGGGCGATTTCCGATGCCTTGCGTTCGCAGGCTGCCGACTACCTGGCGACGCTGGCCATGCTGGTACGGCCGCAACACCTGTTCGGCGAGTACCTGCAGGGCGCGCCGCGCAGCAGCGGCCGGGAGACCCAGCACCATTTCAAGGAATTCAAGGAACTGTACGACCGTATCGGTTCCGCTGCGCCCTTCAGCCTTATCCACGAGCTGGAGGTGCCCCTCAACCTGCTCAACACCACCCCCGAACTGTACGCCTTGGAATACGACCTGCCGCTGGCCGGGCGCACGGTGCGGGTGACCAGCCCGACGCGCTGGGTGGTGGGTTTCCAGTCGTTCGAGCTGGAACGCTTCCGCAAGGTCATCAAGGACCCGAACCGCAGCAATGCCGAGCTGTACCGGTTCGTCATCCATTACCTGGTGCTCTTCTACTGCTTCAGCAAGTCCGGCGGCCTAGGCCGCCTGCTGTTGGGGCTGCGTTTCCCGGTGAGCTTCGAGCGCCTGAAGGAGTTCGGCGACCTGCCGTTCTGCGTGATCAGCTCGCCGGTGCGCTCGAGCCTGCCGGACGAGTCGGTGATCCGCAGCGCCACCGAGATTTCCGGCAACGCCACCTTCGAGGAACTGGTGAGCCGGGAAGACATCCTCGGCATGCAGGACGACATCCGCCAACGACTGCTGCAGACCGTCGAAGGCTTGTGAGGAGAAGGCCCGGCGTGCGCCGCCCGGCCGTAGTGACAGCGACAGGATTCGGAGAGGAGTCAGCAATGGCGAAGAAGGAAAGCACCCAGCACAAGCTCGACCGCGTTCGCGCGCCGCGCGTGCACATCACCTATGACGTGGACATCGGCGACGCCATCGAGAAGAAGGAACTGCCCTTCGTCGTCGGCGTGCTCGGCGACTACTCCGGCAACCCGCTGGAACCGCTGCCGCGCCTGAAGGACCGCAAGTTCGTGTTCATCGACCGCGACAACTTCAACAGCGTGCTCAAGGGGGTGCGCCCGCGCCTGACCTACCGGGTGGACAACACCCTGGCCAAGAACGGCACCCAGCTCGGCGTCGAGCTGAACTTCAACGCCCTGGAAGACTTCGAGCCGCAGAACGTGGTCAAGCAGGTGGAGCCGCTGCGCAAGCTGCTGGAGGTACGCAACAAGCTGGCCGACCTGCGCAACAAGATGGGCGGCAACGACAAGCTCGAGGAGCTGCTCATGGACGTGCTGCAGAACACCGAGAAGCTCAAGACCCTCGGCAAGGAGCTCGGCCGCGAGGCTGCTCTGCCGGGCGACGACGGCAAACAGGCCTGACCAGGAGTTCGACCATGACCGACCAACAAGCCGCGGCCCAGCGCAACACCGCCGTCGAGGAAGTCGAGGCCTTCGCGCCGCAGGCCTCGCTGCTCGACAGCATCATCTCGGAAAGCCGCGTGGCCCGTTCGGAGTCCGAGCGCACGCGTACCCGCGACCTGATCGGCGAGCTGGTCTCGCAGGTGCTGGAGGGGGAGATGACCCCCAGCAAGGACCTGATCGCCGTGCTCGACGCGCGCATCGCCGAGATCGACTCGATGCTCTCCGAGCAGATGAACGAGATCATGCATGCCCGCGAGTTCCAGCAGCTGGAAGCCTCCTGGCGCGGCCTGAAGTACCTGGTGGACCAGACCGAGACAGGCACCCACCTGAAGATCCAGATGCTCAACGCCACCAAGAAGGACCTGGTGCGCGACTTCAAGTCGGCCTCGGAATTCGACCAGAGCGCGCTGTTCAAGAAGGTCTACGAAGAGGAATACGGCACCTTCGGCGGCGCCCCCTTCGGCATGCTGCTGGGCGACTACGAGTTCACCCGCAGCCCCGAGGACATGTACCTGCTCGAAGAGGCTTCCCACGTCGCCGCCGCGGCCCACGCGCCCTTCATCTCGGCGGCCTCGCCGGAGCTGTTCGGCTGGGACTCCTTCACCGACATGGCCGGCCCGCGCGACCTGGCGAAGATCTTCGACACCGTCGAATACGCCAAGTGGAAGTCCTTCCGCAGTTCCGAGGATTCCCGCTACGTCGGCCTGACCGTGCCCCACGTGCTCGGTCGCCTGCCCTACGGCCCGGATACCGCGCCGGTGGAGGAGTTCAACTTCGTCGAGAACGTCGATGGCCGCGACCACAACAAATACCTGTGGATGAACGCCGCCTACGCACTGGGCACCCGCATCACCGACGCCTTCGCCCGCTACGGCTGGTGCGTGGCCATCCGCGGGGTGGAGGGTGGCGGTCTGGTGGAAGGCCTGCCGACCCATACTTTCCGCACCGACGATGGCGAGGTCGCGCTGAAGTGCCCGACCGAGATCGCCATCACCGACCGCCGCGAGAAGGAGCTGTCGGACCTCGGCTTCATCCCGCTGGTGCATTGCAAGGGCACCGACTACGCGGCCTTCTTCGGCACCCAGTCGGCGCAGAAGCAGCGGCAGTACAACACCGACATCGCCAATGCCAACGCGCGGCTGTCGGCCCAGTTACAGTACATCTTCGCCACTTCGCGCATCGCCCACTACATGAAGGCGATCATGCGCGACAAGATCGGCAGCTTCGCCTCGCGCAAGGACGTCGAAACCTTCCTCAACAACTGGCTGGCCAGCTACGTGCTGCTGGACGACACCGCCAGCCAGGAGGCCAAGGCCAAGTTCCCGCTGCGCGAGGCCCAGGCCGAGGTGGCCGAGGTGCCGGGCAAGCCGGGGGTGTACAAGGCGGTGACCTTCCTGCGCCCGCACTACCAGCTCGACGAACTGACCGCGTCGCTGCGCCTGGTCGCCGAACTGCCACAGTCGACCCGCGGCTGACCGCGAGCCCTTGCCAAGGAGTGGCAGCATGAGCAGCTCGCACAAACTGATGCCGACCCTGCTGGACCGGTTGCTCGACGACCAGCCCCACCAGCAGCGGGAGGCCCTGGACCAGCGCCTCTACTCGCTCGCCGAGTACAAGGCGCGGGTCGTGCGTGACCTGGAAATCCTGGTGAACACCCGGCAATGCCTGTTGGCCGGCGGCCTGGAGGCGTTCCCGCAATTACGCGGCTCGATCCTCGAATACGGCATGCCGGACTTCACCAGCAAGGGCGTGCTCAACCCCGAGGACCGCCTGCAGATCCAGCGCCAGCTGGAGCGTGCCATCGAGATCGGCGACCGGCGTTTCCGCAACGTCCGCGTGCAACTGCTCAACCAGCAGCTCAGCCAGCGCATGCTGACCTTCCGCGTCGACGCCCTGCTGCGTCTGCACGACGCCACGCGGCAGGTCTCGTTCGATGCGGTGCTGCAGGTGAACACCCAGGAATACAAAGTGCAGAACCTCAACTGATGCTCGACGACCTGCTTCCCTACTACGAGAAGGAACTGTCGCATCTGCGTTTCCTCGGCCAGGAGTTCGCGCGGCAGTATCCGAAGATCGCCTCGCGTCTGCTGATCGAGGGAGACAACTGCGAGGACCCGCACACCGAGCGTCTGATCGAGGCGTTCGCGTTCCTTGCCGCGCGGGTGCACAAGAAGCTGGACGACGAGTTCCCGGAAATAGTCGAGGCCTTCCTCGAGGTGCTGTACCCGCATTACCTGCGGCCCACGCCCTCGCTGTCGATCGTCGAGTTCGGCGTCGGCGAGCGCAGCCCCATCACCGGTCACTACCGCATCGAGCGGCACAGCCAGCTCAACTCGCGGGTGGTGGACGGGCAGACCTGCAAGTTCAGGACCTGCTACCCGGTGGACCTGTGGCCCATCGCCGTGCGCGAGGCCACTTTCGCCGAGCTGGAGCGCTCGGCCTTCAACGGCCACAGCGCCGACCTGGTGGCTCGCCTGCGCATCGCTCTGCAGTGCACCACCGAGGTGCCTTTCGGCAAGCTGGGCATCGAACGGCTGCGCTTCTTCCTGGACGGCGAAAGCACATTGATGCTGCCGCTCTACGAGCTGCTGTTCAACAACCTGGCGAAGGTCACCCTGGCCTTCGAGGAAGATGGCCGGCGTCGTGAAGTGGCGCTGCCGGCGGGTGTGCTCAAGCCGGTGGGCTATGCCCTGGACGAGGGCCTGGTGGACTATTCCGAGCGTTCCTTCCTCGGCTACCGCCTGCTGCACGAGTACTTCACCTTCCCCGACAAATTCATGTTCTTCGACCTCGAGGGGCTGGACCGGGTGCTGGCCGGCAAGCCGCTGCACGCGCTGGAGGTCAACTTCTACTTCGCCGACTACGACCTCGGCGAGCGCCTGGCGCGGCTGGCGCAGACCATCAACCGCAACCATTTCAAGCTGGGCTGCACGCCGGTGATCAACCTGTTCCGCCAGCAGGCCGAACCGATCAAGCTGACCCACGCCCGCCACGAGTACCCGGTGGTACCGGACGTGCGCCAGCAGACCTCGGTGGAGGTGGTGTCCATCGACCGTGTGCGGCGGGTACGGAAGGTCGGCAACCTGGACCAGGTGAGCACCTGCCACCCGTTCTTCGAGCCGCGCGGCGAACTGGACAGCCGCGCCACCTACTGGATCGGCCGGCGCCGGCCCTCGCAGCGCAGCCAGGACGCTGGCAGCGACATGTTCATCCGCCTGGTGGACCGCGAGCTGGAACTGATCGACGCTAGCGCCGACACCCTGAGCATGACCCTCACCTGCAGCAACCGCGACCTGCCAATGCTGCTGCCCTACGGTGGCGCCCAGGGCGATTTCAGTCTCGACCGCAACCCCGTGGTGCAGAGCATTCGCTGCCTGCGCAAGCCCACCGCCAGTGCGCGGCCGCCCCTGGGCAACGGGCTGATCTGGCGCCTGGTGGCGCACCTGGGACTGAACCACATGTCGCTGGTGTCCCACGGCCGCGAGGCACTGCTGGAGATGCTGGCGCTGTACGACTACAGCAACGCTTCGGCGGTGCGCAAGCAGATCAACGGCATCGCCGCCATCCGCAGCGAACCGGTGGTGGCGCGCATCGGCCATCCCCGCCCGAGCTTCGTGCGCGGCGTGGGCATCACCCTGGAACTGGACGAACAGCAGTTCATCGGCAGCGGCATCTTCCTGTTCGGCATGGTGCTGGACCACTTCTTCGGCCAGTACTGCTCCATCAACAGCTTCACCCAACTCACGCTGCGCAGCCGCCAGCGCGAGAAGCGAGTCGTGCAATGGCCTCCGAGAACTGGCGCGCAAGCCCTGGTCTGATCGACCAGGCGCGGGCCGAGCCTTACCGCTTCGAGTTCTTCCAGCTCGTGCGGTTGCTGCGCCTGCACTACAGCCGCGCCGGGCGCATCGATCCGGAAACGCGGCCGCACGACGATCCGTTGCGCTTCCGCTCGCAGCTGTCGCTGTGCTTCCCCGCCAGCGAGGTCAGCGACCTGCAGTTCGAGCGAGAAGGGCGGCGCTCGGCCAACGACCAGCCGCTGACCGACGTGCAGGTCACCTTCATGGGCCTGGTCGGGCCGTCTGGCGTGTTGCCGCAGCCCTACACCGAGCTGCTCATCGAGCGCCATGTGCAGCACCGCGACGACGCCGCGCACGCCTTCCTCGACATCTTCTCGCACCGCATGACGGCGCTGTTCTACGAAGCCTGGCAGAAGCACCGCTTCCACATCGAGTACGAGCGCAAGGGCGCCGCCGACTTCGAGCGCTACCTGCTGGCGCTGGTGGGCTTCGGCCCGCGTGCCCGGTCGCGCAAGTTCACCGAGGGGCAACCGCTGCGCCAGTCGCTGTTCAGCTACTTCTCCGGCCTGTTCGCCCAGCGCCCGCGCAACCCGCTGAACCTGGAGGCCATGCTCGGCTTCTACTTCGCTCTGCCGATCCGCGTGCGTCCCTTCAACGGCCGCTGGCTGGCCATCGAAACGTCGCAACGCACGCGCCTGGGCCGCGCCAATGCCGTGCTCGGGCAGAGCGCGGTCACCGGTCGGCGTACCTGGGACTACCAGTCCTGCGTGCGCATCGAGCTGGGGCCGCTGGCGCTGGAGGACTACCGGCGCTTCCTGCCTGGGCACGCCGACCACCAGCGCCTGGTGGAGCTGGTGCGCTTCTACCTGGGCGTCGAGCTGGATTTCGAGGTCGCCCCGCGCCTGCGCCGCGAGGCGGTCCCCCTGGCCACCCTGGGCCGTGGCGGCGAGTTGTCCCTGGGCCGGCTCGGCTGGCTGAAACGTCCCGGCGCGCACGCCGAACCCTCGCGCTGCGCGCTGTTCCGCATTCCTTACGATGGGGTCCGCCTGTGAACCTGAAATCCCTGTTCGCCAAGCTCAACGACAGCTGCCGCAGCGCCACCGAAGGGGCAGCCGGACTCTGCCTCGCCGAGCGCCACTACGACGTCGACATCGAACACCTGCTGCTGCAATTGCTGGACGCCGAGGGCAACGATCTGCAGGCCATCCTGCGTCACTACGAAGTGCGGCCCGACCGCCTGCAGGCCCAACTGCAACAGGCGCTGGCCGGGTTCAAGACCGGTAACACCCGTACCCCGGCACTGTCGCCGCACATCACCCGGCTGATCGAGCGCGCCTGGGTGCTGGCGTCCATCGAATACGGCGAGGCGCAGATCCGCAGCGGCCACCTGTTCCAGGCACTGCTCGACGACGCCGAACTGCGCCGGGTGGCGCTGGCCTCCGCGCCCGAACTGGAGAAGATCAACCCCGACGATCTGCGCCTGAACCTGGTGGCGCTCACCGAGGCCAGCGGCGAGGTGCAGCAGGCCCAGGCCGCGCCGCAACCGGACTCTGTCACTGCGGCCCCGGGCGCGTCTCGCGGCAAGACACCAGCGCTGGACCAGTACACCATCGACCTGACGCGCAACGCCCGCGAAGGTTGCATCGACCCGGTATTGGGCCGCGAGGCTGAGGTGCGGCAGATGGTCGACATCCTCACCCGCCGCCGACAGAACAACCCGATCCTCACCGGCGAGGCCGGCGTCGGCAAGACCGCAGTGGTGGAAGGCCTGGCCCTGCGCATCGCCCAGGGCGAGGTGCCGCCCCCGCTGCAGGGCGTGGCCATCCATACCCTCGACCTGGGCCTGCTGCAGGCCGGCGCCGGGGTCAAGGGCGAGTTCGAGAACCGTCTCAAGCAGGTGATCGAAGAGGTCAAGCGCAGCCTGCACCCGATCATCCTGTTCATCGACGAGGCCCATACCCTGATCGGCTCCGGCGGCCAGGCCGGACAGAACGATGCGGCCAACCTGCTCAAACCGGCGCTGGCCCGCGGCGAGCTGCGCACCATCGCCGCCACCACCTGGGCCGAATACAAGAAGTACTTCGAGAAGGACGCCGCCCTGGCCCGCCGCTTCCAGGTGGTCAAGGTGGAAGAGCCGGACGAGGACAGCGCCATCCACATGCTCCGTGGCCTGCTGGAGAAGATGCAGGCGCACCACCGTGTCGCCGTGCTCGACGATGCTATCGTCCAGGCCGTGCGCCTATCCAGCCGCTACCTCAGCGGTCGCCAGTTGCCGGACAAGGCGGTGAGCGTGCTCGACACCGCCTGTGCCCGCGTGGCCCTGGCGCAGGCGGCGCAGCCCGGCACGCTGGAGGATTGCCTGCGTGAAGGCGACAACCTGCGCGCCGAGATCTCCGTGCTGGAAAAGGAGAACGCCAGCGGCGCCGATCATGCAGCGCGCCTGGCCGAACTGAAGGCCGCCCTGGAACAGGTGCGCCAGCGCGAGGAAGTGCTGAAGGCGCAGTGGCAGCGCGAGCTGGAACTGGTCAAGCGCCTGCACGAATTGGAGGCCCGCGCGGAGGCGGGGGAGGGCGAGGCGCTGCGGGCGGACCTCGCGGCATTGCGTGCCGAGCTGACCGAGGTGCAGGGCGAGACGCCATTGGTTCACGCCCGCGTCGACGGCGGCACCATCGGCGAAGTGATCTCCGCCTGGACCGGCATCCCCCTGGGCAAGATGCTGCGCGACGAGATCGACACCGTACAGCGCCTGCCATCCCTGCTCGGCGAGCGCGTGCTTGGCCAGGACCACGCCCTGGAAGAGATCGGCAAGCGTATCCGCATTTCCCGCGCGCGCCTGGAAGACCCGAACAAGCCCATCGGCGTATTCCTCCTGCTCGGCCCCAGCGGTGTCGGCAAGACCGAGAGCGCCCTGGCCCTGGCGGACATCCTCTATGGCGGCGAGCGCAACCTGATCACCATCAACATGTCCGAGTACCAGGAGGCGCACACCGTCTCCAGCCTCAAGGGTTCGCCGCCGGGCTACGTCGGCTACGGCGAGGGCGGCGTGCTGACCGAGGCGGTGCGCCGCAAGCCCTACAGCGTGGTGCTGCTGGACGAGGTGGAGAAGGCCCACCCGGACGTGCTGGAGCTGTTCTTCCAGGTCTTCGACAAGGGCGTGCTGGACGACGGCGAGGGCCGCGAGATCAACTTCCGCAACACCGTGATCATCCTCACCTCCAACGTCGGCACCGAGCGGATCATGCAGTGGTGCCTGGGCACCGAGGCCGCTCCCGCTCCGGCGGAGATCGTCGAGGGCCTGCGTGACACCCTCAACCAGGTGTTCAAGCCGGCCTTCCTCGGCCGCCTGAGCATCGTGCCCTACTACCCGGTACAGGACGCCGTGCTGCAGCGCATCGTCGCGCTCAAGCTGGAGCGCCTGCGCCAGCGCTTCGAGCGCAACCACCAGGCCAGCCTGAACTTCGACGCCGAGCTGGTCCCGGCCATCGCCGCCCGCTGCACCGAAGTCGACAGCGGCGCGCGCAACATCGACAACATCCTGTCCGGGACGCTGATGCCGGAGCTGGCCCAGCGCGTCCTCGAGCGGATGGCCCAGGGCAAGCCCCTGCAGAGCCTGTCCGTACGCCTGGGCAAGGATGGCGATTTCGCCTACCGCATCCGCTGAGGACCGCCGCGATGACTTTCTCCGCTTCCCGAAAACTGCGCCTCGTCGGCCTGCTGCTGCTCGCCGCGGGGCTCTCCGCCTGCGGGGTGATGGACCGCGTGGGCAAGCGCATGGACGGCACCTGGGCCGGCGACATGCTGTTCAGCGACCGCGACAAGGTGACCCTCACCGTCGATGGCGGCAACGACCTCAACCCCGGCCGCGACGGCAAGCCGCTATCGGTGGTGGTTCGGGTGTACCAGCTGAACTCGCTGGAGCGCTTCCTGACCGCCGACTCCGATGCCTTATGGGACACGCCCAAGGTGGCGCTGGGCAACACCCTGCTGGATGCTCGCGAGCTGACTCTGCTGCCGGGCATGGGCCAGGTGGAGCAGTGGCCCATGGCTCTGGAGGCCCGCTACATCGGCGTTGCAGCCTTCTTCCGCGACACGCGCCAGACGCGCTGGAAGGTGGCTGTGGCGGCCGACTCCATGCGCAAGGAGGGCGTGCTGTTCTCCTCCAGCGAAGGGGCGCGCATCTACCTCGAAGGCAGTCGCGTGGCGGTGGCCCGGGGCACCGACGTGCTCGATGACCCGGCGGCGCGCCAACTGGCTGCCAGTGCCCCCGGGGAGCAGCCGGGCGCCACCGCGCCGCTGCTGCAGAAGGCCGGCGACAGTGTCCTGCGCGCCGCCGGCGAGAGTGTCGAGAACGGCGTGCACGACGCGCTGGAAAGCAAGGTCAACTCAGCCCTGGAAGGCAGTCTATGAGCAAGAGCAGTCGGGTGATGTGGTCGGAGGGCATGTTCCTCCTACCGCAGCATTTCCAGTATCAGGACGAGTTCCACCAGCACCAGCTGGCCCAGGCCACCCTGCGCAGCACGCCGTTCCACTGGGGTGTTCAACTGCTGGAGCTGGACGAGGAGGCGCTGGCCAACGGCGTGCTGCAACTGTCGCGGCTGAAGCTGGTGTTCCCGGACGGCACCCTCTACGACGCCCCGCAGCACGACCCGCTGCCGGCCGCGCGCGACCTCAAGGACCTGCTGCGTGAAAGCGACCTGAAGGTCTACGCAGCGCTGCGCCGGCCCGAGCCCTATGGCCTCAACTACGTCGAAGACGGTGCCACCGAGCAGGGCGCGCGGCGTTTCCGCAAGCAGTTCGACACCCTGCCGGACCTCAACGAGGGCGACCTGGAGAACGAGATCACCAGCCTGCGTCTGAACGTGGTGCTGCTGATCGAGGGCGACAACCTCGACGGCTTCACCTACTGTCCGCTGGCCAACCTGGTGCGCAACAACGCCGGCGGCTTCAACCTCGACGGCCATTTCGTCCACCCTTGCCTGCACCTGGGCGCCCATGACACCCTGCTGGGCATCGCCCGGCGCCTGCTCGGCGTGCTCCAGGCCAAGAGCGAAGCGCTGTCCGACCGGCGCCGCGAGCGTGCCGACCAGATCGCCGAGTTCGGCTCCAGCGACGTCACCCTGTTCTGGCTGCTGTACACGGTCAACCGCGCCTACCCGGCGTTGGCACACCTGCTGCAGCATCCGCGGCTGCACCCGGAGCAGCTCTACCGCTTCCTCGCCGAGCTGGCCGGAAGCCTGCTGACCTTCTCGCTGAATATCCAGCTCAAGGACATTCCGCCGTACGACCACGACGACCCGGCCGCCTCGCTGCTGCGCCTGGATGCATTGCTGCGCGAACTGCTGGACAACGTGGTGCCCAACCAGTACGTGCCCATCGCGGTGGAGCAGACCAAGCCCTCCTACTACGTCGGCCGTCTGCACGACCCGCGCCTGGCCGAGGCCGACTTCTATATCTCGGTGCACGCCGACATGCCTGGCGCCAGCCTGCTGGAGCTGGTGCCGCGGGCCTTCAAGGTGGGCTCGCCGGAAGACATCGAGGTGGTGGTCAACACCGCCATGCCCGGCGCCGCCTTGAACCACGCCACGCGCCTGCCCAACGCCATTCCGGTGCGCCTGGACAACCACTACTTCTCCATCGAACCGCACGGCCGCGTCTACCAGCGCATGATGGACGCCCAGGCCATCGCCTTCTACGTGCCCAGCGCGTTCGCCAACCTCAAGCTCGAACTGATGGCGGTGCTCAAATGAACGAAGCCGTGATGCCTGCGACCCTGCTGCAGCAGGGCGAGAAACCCACGCTCAAGGACCTGGCCAAGGACTTCCTGTCCATGGCCCTGATGATTCGCCGCGGTCGCCAGGCACAGAGCGTCGAGCGCTTCCTGGCCAGCGTCGACGACTTCTTCGCCTCTCTGGAACGCAATGCCCGCGCCGCCGGCTACAGCGTCGAGCAGGTGCGCGACACCCAGTACGCGCTCTGTGCCTTCCTCGACGAAAGCGTGCTCAACGACAGCGGCAGCAACATCCGCAGCCACGTGGAACTGCATCCACTGCAGTTCAAGTACTTCGGCGTGCACCTGGCGGGCGAGGGCTTCTTCGACAAGCTCGAGGCGCTGCGCGCCGACGTCAAGACCAACCTCGACGTGCTGGAGGTCTACCACCTGTGCCTGGCCCTGGGTTTCGAGGGCAAATACAACCTCGAACAGAAGGACCAGCTGCGCTACCTCGCCAACACCCTGGGCCAGGACATCGCCCGCTACCGCAAGGCGCCGCGCACCCTGGCGCCGGACTGGGCACTGCCGGACCAGGTCTCGCAGATGATCCGCTACGAGGTGCCGCTGTGGGTCTACGTCGGGCTGATCGCGCTGCTCTGCGCGGCCCTCTACTTCACCCTCGACTGGCTGCTGGGCAAGGACGTGGCGGCCCTCGCCGGGCAACTGGACGCGTTGTTCGGCCATTGAGCCTCGCCTTCATCGATCAGGTCAGGAAGACATGAAAGTCATATTCCGCGCACTCAAGAGTTTCTGGTTCGCCCTGCCGTTGTTGTGGCTCGTCGGCATGCTGCTGTGCTGGTTTGTGCTGCCGCGCTGGCTGCCGCAGCGCGAGAGCGTGCTGGTGGCCATGGCGCTGTTCAGCGCCTTCTGCCTGTTGCTGGTGGTGCTGCGCCAGTACCGGCGCATCCGCGCCGAGCGCAACATCGAGAACCTGGTCCAGCTCGAGGTGGACCGCAGCGCCGGCAGCGGCGGCGAGTTCCGCGACTCCCAGGTGTTGCAGCAGCGCCTGAAACACACCATCGCGTTGCTGCGTGCCTCGCGTGCGGCGGGTGGCGGCGGCAAGGCGGCGCTGTACGACCTGCCCTGGTACCTGGTGGTGGGCATGTCGGCCTCGGGCAAGACCTCCCTGCTGACGCGCTCGGGTCTGTCGGCCAGCATTGCCGGGCAGAGTGCGACGGACAGCGGCACCCAGCATTGCGACTGGTATTTCAGCCCGGAAGCGGTGCTCATCGACACCGCCGGCCGCTACCTCACCGACGACCAGTCGGCCCAGGAGTTCGCCGAATTCCTCAAGCTGTTGCGCCGCCAGCGCCGCAAGCCGGCCGTCAACGGCCTGGTGCTGGTGGTCAGCCTGCCCGGCCTGCTGGCCGCCTCCCATGACGAGCGCGGCGAGCTGGCCGAGCGCCTGGCGCAGCGCATCCAGACCTACAGCCAGTGCCTGGGGGTGAACCCGCCGATCTACCTGATGCTCAGCAAGGTCGACCTGCTGCCCGGCTTCTCCCAGGCCTTCGACGCGCTGGACGCCACCGCCCGCCAGCAGCCGCTGGGCATCACCTTCAGCCTCGGCGAGCTGCGCCAGCACGGCCTGCGCGGCGCGCTGCAGGACAAGTTCGGTGCGCTGCTGGCCAGCCTGGAACAGCACATCGGTGCCCAGCTCGGCATCCTGGGCGGGCGCGCCGACGCCAGCCTGCTGCAGTTCCCGCGCTACCTGGGCGAGCTGTCCGGGTTGCTCGGCGATTTCCTCGAGAGCTTCGAGCGCGCCGCGCGCCAGCGCACCCCGGCGGTGCTGCGTGGCCTGTACTTCACCAGCGCCCTGCAGACCGACCAGGTGCTGCCGCCGCTGCTGGAGGAGGTGGTGGCCGAGAACTTCGCCCTGGACGCCGATACCGTCGAGCGCCCGGACGAGAACCTGGCGCGGCGCATTGGCGAGCGCAGCTACTTCATCACCGACACCTTCCGCCGGGTGATCTTCCCCGACCGGGATCTCAGCCTCTATTACTCGCGCTTGGGCAGGCGCAAGACACTGGCGCCCAGTCTGCTGGCCGTCGCCGTGCTGGCCGGGGTGGGTCTGGCCGCCTGGCAGGGCTGGTCGTTCGCCAACAACCGCGCCTGGCTCGACGGCCTGCGCGCCCAGTTGGGCGGCGCCGGCCAGGACCCGGCCCAGGACCTGGAACTGCTGCGCACCCGCCTGGCCGAGGTCGACAATCAGCGGCAGAATGGCGTACCCCTGCGCCAGGGGGCCGGCCTCTATGCCGGCGACGACTTGCGCTCTTCGCTGCAACGGGCCTACCTGGATCAACTGCAGCGCCAGGCCCTGGAGCCGGTGGGCCGAGAGTTGCAGCGGCGTCTGCGCAACCTCGATGACTTCGCTCAGAGCCTGGGCGCTACCCTCACTGTACCCGTCGAGGCCGGCAAGGCGCCGGGCCGTAGCAGCGATGCCACCGGCGCGGCGCTGCGCCAGGTGCGCCAAGGCAACGCCGCTGCCGCCCCGTCCCTGGGCGGTGTGCCCCGTAGTGTTGGTGACCTGGGCTCGCGCCTGCGTGGCGAAGCGGGCAGTCGCCTGCGTGAAGCCGCGCGTGATGCGCGTCGCGGCGCCCTGGCCGAGTTGGCCGCCGACAAGGCCGCGGATACCTCCGGCGAGCGTGCCGCCGCTGCGGGCCTGAGCCTGTCCGAGGAGGTCCTCGACCGTCTCGACGAACACCAGGTGGCCTCGTTGATCGAGGCCTACGACGCGCTCAAGCTCTACCTGATCCTCACCCGCCCGGAACAGCACGCCGATGCCGACTTCGTCGCCGCTACCCTGCCGCAGGCTTGGGAGCGCGCCCAGGCCGGGGAGGGGGGCGACAAGCTCGACCCCGCGGTGGTGCGTGCCAACAGCGCCATGTACGTTCGTTACCTGCGGGCCGGAGAGGCACCGGCGCTGCGCCGCAACGAGGAACTGGTGGCCGAGGCACGGCAGAACCTCAAGTCCTTCATGCGCGCCAGTTCGCTGGTGGATCGCGAGTACCTGCGTCTGCAGCTGGAAGCCGACCGCCAGTTCCCCGCGCTGACCCTCAACGACCTGGTGCCGCTGCCCGGGCGCAACCTGCTGTATTCCAGCGAGGCGATCCCGGCGCTCTACAGCCGCCAGGGCTGGGAGCAGTTCCTGCGGCCGGAGCTGATCAGGCTGCTTTCCGGCGACCTGCGCAACGAGTCCGATTGGGTGCTCGACGGCGAGGGCGGCGATGGCCTGGTGCAGAAGGCCAACTTCATGCGCGAGCTGATGGCCCGCTACAAGGCCGACTACGCCGAGGTCTGGATGCGCTTCCTGGCCGGTACCGGTGTGCGCCAGTTCGGCGACATGCAGGGCGCCACCCGGCAGTTGTCGCTGTACAGCGACGTGCAGAACTCGCCGCTCAAGCAACTGCTCGCGGCGGTGGACCGCAACACCAGCTGGGACCAGCCGGAGAGGCCGGCGCAGAAGGTCGCCAGCGCCGTCGAAGACAGCTTCTGGATGCGGGTGAAAGGGGTGTTCGGCGATGACGCCGAAGCGGCCGCCAAACAGATGAGCACGCCGCTGCCCAAGGTCGACGACGGCAGCCTGGCCAAGCGCTTCGAACCGGTGGCGCGGCTGTTCGCCCGGGAGAACCCCGAAGGCGCCGACAGCACCGTCATGGATCGCTACCTGGCCTCGCTGCGCCGGCTCAAGGTGCGCCTGGCCAACGTCCAGCGTTCCCAGGACGTGGGCAAGAGCAGCAAGGCGCTGATCAGCGAGACCCTCGAGGGCGGGCCTTCCGAGTTCGCCGGCGCGCGCAACTACGTGGAGACCAGCATCGATACCAGCCAGGGCGGCCTGTCCGCCTCGCTGCAGAAGCTCTTCATTGCGCCGTTGCAGTACAGCTGGGACAGCCTGCGCGGGCCGGCCGGCGAACAGATCGCCCAGGCCTGGACGCAGCAGATCGCACGGCCCTGGAACCAGGTGCTGGCGCACCGCTACCCGATTGCCCCGGGCAGCGCCAATGAGGCCTCGGTCAAGGACCTGCAGCGTTTCGTCGACCCACAGACCGGCCTGCTGCCGGCCTTCAAGCGCAACGAGATCGGCAACCTCTCCGGCGGCGAAGGCCTGGGCATGGGCAACGGTCAGCAGGCGCCGCTGGTGGACCCGCACATGGTCAGTGGCATCGACCGCGCCAGTTCGCTGGGCGAGGTGATTGCCAGCCTGTCCGACCGCGACAACGGTTTCGAGGTGATGCTCGAACCTTCCGGCGCCTTCACCGACATCGTCTTCACCCTGGACGGCCAGGAGCAGCACTACCGCAACGGCCGCAGCAACTGGAGCCGCTTCGCCTGGCCGGGCAGCACCAGCACCCCGGGCGCGCGCCTGGACGTGGTGACCCTCTCCGGCCAGCGCCTGACGGTATTCGACTACCCCGGCCGCTGGGGCCTGCTGAAGATGAGCGAGAGCGCCCGCGTGAGCAACGTCGACGAGGTGCAGCAGCGCTTCACCTGGAGCACCGGCGCCGGCAATGTCAGCCTGCTGGTGCGCAACTATGGCGGGGTGAAGATGACCGACCTGGCCAACGTCAAGACGCTCGGCTCGCTGGGCCAGGCGGGACGCCTGTGAGGGCCTTGGCCATGGCAGGCGAGGGCGCGCGCCCATGATCGGTTGTTTCGGCAAGCTGCCCGCGGCGGCCGATTTCGTCAGCCTGCACGGCGCAGCGGAAGAGGTGCGCGAGTTCGACGCCTGGCTGCAGGCCGGCCTCGGTCGTCTGCAGGGCATGGAGGACTGGCGCGAGCGCTTCGACCGCCTGCCGTTGTGCCACTTCTGCTTCCGCGCACGCTCCGGCAACTGGCTGTTCGGTGGTCTGGCCAGCTCGCGCGATGCCAGCGGCCGGCGCTATCCGTTCCTGGTCTTCCAGGGCATCCGCGGCAGCCACGCCCAGGGCTTCGTCGCCCCGCACACCCTGGGCGAACTGTTCGCCGGCCAGGTCACGCCCCTCCTCAACCAGGCGCGCCAAGGTGTGGAGGCGCAGCACCTGTTCGCCCGCATCGAGACGTTGCGTCCCTGGGGTGAGCAGGACCTGGCGCTGTACCGGCGGGTCCACGAGAAATTCCTTGCCGACTTCAATCTGCGCGACATCTCCGCCGCGCTGGCCAACACCTACCCGGAATTCGTCGCCAGCGCGCTGCTGCACCGCCTGCACGCCCTGCGCGAACCCCTGGCCGAGGGCCGCCCGCTGGTGCTGCGCCTGCCGCTGCCGGCCGAGCGCTGGCTCAAGCGCCCGGTGGCCGACCTCTGGTGCACCTGGCTGGCGCGCTTCGCCGGCGGAGCCATTCCCGTGGCCAGCCTGCTGGTCGACGACTTCATGCGTCCGGCGCTGCTGTGCTTCACCGGCCGCGGCGAAGACGCCCTGTACCGCCTGCTCACCGGAGTGGCCGGGCGCGAGGAGCGCTACGACCTGCTCGAGAGCTTCGCCGACTTCAACGAACACCACCGAGCCCTGGAGCTGCCCGACGAGGGCCTGGCGCTGCGCGACTACCTGGCGCGCTTCGCACCGGCCGAGGAGGCGCAACTGGTATGAACAGAATCCGCTACTACTTCCTCAAGTACCAACCCTACATCCTCGGCCTGGCCTTCTTCCTGGCCATCTTCCTGGTCTGGCGCCTGGGCCTGTTGCTGGGCTTCGCCTCGCTGCCCAGCCTGCTTGCCGGCATCGCCCTGTTCCTGCTGCTTTCGGCGCTCTACGTACTGCTGCTGTACCGTGGCGCGGCGACGCCGTCCCATGACCTGGAAGCATTGCTGCGCGACGACGCCGACCAGGCCGTGCTGGCGGCCAGCCCGCAGGACCGCGAGGAGATCGGCCTGCTGCGCGAACGTCTGTTGCAGAGCCTCGAACGCCTTGGCGCCAAGGGGCGCGGCCGACGCAGCCGCGACGCCCTCTACGCCTTGCCCTGGTACCTGGTGATCGGCCAGCCGGCGGCGGGCAAGAGCAGCATGCTGGCGCAGTCCGGGTTGAATTTCCCCTATGCCGACCGCGAGGGCGTGCGCGTCGCCGGCCTGGGCGGCACGCGCAACTGCGACTGGTTCTTCGCCGCCGAGGCGGTGCTGCTGGATACCGCCGGACGCTACATGCATAACCCCGAGGAGGCCGGCAAGTGGCGCGGCTTCCTCGCCCTGCTGCGCAAGTATCGCCAGCGCCGGCCGCTGAACGGCCTGATCGTGACGGTGAGCATCGAGGACCTGCTGCAGGGCGGCGACGATGACCGCGAGCAACTGGCCAAGCGTCTGCGCGAACGCATCCAGGAAGCACACCAGCTGCTGGAGGCGCGTCTGCCGATCTACCTGGTGTTCACCAAGTGCGACCTGCTGCCCGGCTTCAGCGAGTTCCACCAGTGCCTGGACCCGACGCGCCGTGAAGAGGTGATGGGCAAGACCTTCAATCACCAGGGATTCGAGCAGTCCGACTGGGGCCGGCGCTTCGACGACGCCATGGCGGCGCTGGTGCAGTACTGGAAGCAGGTGGCGCACCAGCAACTGGTGGAGCAGGACATCCGCGTCACCCGGGAGGACCCGTCGGTATATCGGCTGCCGCTGGAGCTGGAAGCGCTGCGTCCGCGCCTGCAGGCCTTCGTCGCCACGCTGCTGCGCGCCAACCCCTACCAGAGCGCCGAGCTGTTGCGTGGTTTCTATTTCACCTCGGCACTGGACAGCAGCGAGCCGCGCCACGGCGTGCATGCCTGCGCGGTCAGCGCGCGCTTCTCCCTGCAGGCCGACGGCGAGCCCGGTGGCGCCACGGCACGGCCGCAGTCGCTGTTCATCCCGAGCCTGTTCCACAAGGTCATCATTCCCGACCAGCACCTGGTGGCGCTGTACACCAGCAACCGCCGCGAACGTCGGCGCAAGGCCATCGGCGTCGGCCTGGCCGCGTCGCTCGCGGCGCTGCTGTGCGGCGCCTGGGGCTGGTCGTTCTGGAACAACCATGCCCAGTTGCGCGACATCGGCAGCGAGCTGGCCAGCGCCGCCGAGGCCGACCGCAACGAGGCGGGACGCTTCACTCAGTGGCGCAGTCTGGACGGCCTGCGCCAGTGGACCGCGCACTACTTCGGCTGGCACCACGACGACGGCGTGCCGCTGTCCATGCGCCTGGGGCTGTACCAGGGCCATGCCGTGGAGCCGCTGCTGCGCGAACGCTACTTCGCCCGCCTGGAAAGCGTGATGCTCGAGCCCACCGCGCAGAACCTGACGCGCACCCTGTACTTGCTCACCGGCATCAAGGTCTATCAGCGCAATGCCCGCGAACTGGCCCCGGTCAGTGGTGTCGACAGCGTCGAACCGCGCGCGCTGCCGACGGACAACCGCGCCCAGTCGATCGCCGATTTCGGCGAGGCGGCGCTGGACACCTATGTGATGCTGTCGCGCTCCCAGCGCGAGAAGGCCGACCCGGCCTTCCTCAAGGCGCACCTGCCCGACTACTGGTACCCGGCGATCGCCGCGCACGTCGGCGGCAGTGACCGCGAAGCCCCCGACTATCAATACGCCAGCCGGCAGATCGACTTCTACGCCGAGCAGATCCGCCAGCCGGACGTGCCGCGCATCCTCGACAACGCTTTCCTGGTGTCCAGCTCGCGCAACTACATCAACAGCCTGCGTTCGCAGTCGCTGCGCGCCATCGAGACCATCACCCTGGAGTCCGACACGCTGTTCGCTTTCGCCCGCGCCGACTTCCAGAGCCTCAAGGCCGGCGGCCAGCGGCAGCTCAACGCCATCGCCGGCAAGCTCCTGAGTACACCCAACGTGGGCAAGATCGTGATCGCCGGGCATGCCGACCAGCTGGGCGATCCGGTTTCCAACGAGAAGGTCTCGCTGCAGCGTGCCCAGACCATCAAGACCTACCTGGCCGGCAAGGGCGTGCCCGGGGAGCTCATGGAAGCGGTGGGCGAGGGCAGCGCCAAGCCGCTGGTGAAGTGCGACATGCAGCTGCCGCGGGCGCGCCTGATCGAGTGTCTTGAACCCAACCGCCGCGTGGAGATCGAGGTCCGTGCGCTCAACTGAGCCGGGCCGCCGACGCGGGCGGGAAGCAATACCGATGGCCATGCCGGCAGGCATGGCCGCGGTGCCGACGGAGCCTCTCTACGGATAGGGGTTTCAACGTAGGGCGACGATCTGAGCAGTTCGATGGAAGCCCGACTCACTTAAATATGGAGATATGCGACATGGCATTTGATGCTTTCCTGAAGATCGACGGCATTCCGGGGGAGGCCCTGGACGACAAGCACAAGGACTGGATCGAGGTGCTCGGCTACAACTACGGCGCCACCCAGGCCACCTCGGCCACCGCCAGCTCCGCCGGCGGCGCCTCCTCCGAGCGCGTCAACCTGAGCGACTTCACCGTGCGCAAGTTCGTCGACAAGGCCTCGGCCAAGCTCTTCGAAGCCTGCTGCAAGGGCCAGCACCTGAAGCAGGTGGTGCTGAACGTCAACCGCGCCGGCGGTGACAAGGTCACCTACTACCAGATCACCCTGGAAGAAGTGGTGGTGTCCTCGATCAACCACACCGGCGCCGCCAACGACGCCGAATCCGGCGATCTGCCGACCGAAGTGGTGACCTTCAACTTCGCTCGCATCAAGACCACCTACACCCAGCAGAAACGCGCCGATGGCGCGGGCGGCGGCAACGTCGCCGGCGGCTGGGACCGTTCGATGAACAAGGTCTATTCCTGATAGGACTGGCCTGCAATGTGCCTCTCGGCGGCTTCGGCCGCCGGGAGGTCTCGGTCTTCTGCGTTGCTCTGTAGGCGCTCCCGAGGAGGGCATATGAGTTGTTATCGCAACAGGCAGATCAATGTCGTGTGGCACCAGCATCGCAGATGCACTATGGGTTGCCAGGAGCCAATTTCATATTTATGGGAACTGGCTTGAAAAAGAGCTTGTCAAGAATCCTTAGTTCCTCAGAAGGGTAAGCTGGTGGCAATTGGTGAAGTGTTCGCAACACTTTTCATTTTGGCTTTTTTGATCTGGGGAGGCGGTCAACTTTATGACCTTATACAGATCAAGCGAGGTGTGTTTCCCAAACCTTCTGAAACGACTCTGGCAGATATAAAGCGGCTTCGTGATCAGGGCTACATGGGCATCGCCATCAAGCGCTTCCAGCTGTTGCCGGAAAACAAGGGGTTGTACACCGAGAAAGGGGCGCGGAAAAAGGTCGAGGAGTTGTAGGTCAGCCGATGCGTCATTCGAACCAACCTGCTGCCGGAGTCTGGAATGAAAAATGTGGGTTTCCTCTTGCTGGCGTTGTCAGTGGCCTGCGGCGCTCATTTATTCTTCAACCTGGCGGGCGAGTATGCCTTCCTGATCCTGCTGCTCATCAGCATCGCCGCCCTGCTTGGCAACGGCCGCAGACCACGCTTCGGTCGGCGCGACACCTCACCGGATTGAGATATCACGCACCATGATGCCATTACCCCCTTCACTATCCCTCGATCTCCTGGCCGCCCCCATCGATGGCGGTGCCGGCGAGGACCTGAGCTTTTCCGAGCTGTTCGACCAGATCAAGGAAGCGCGCCGCGCCGACCCGCAGTATCTGTCCCAGGGCGACTGGCAGACCGACCTCAAGCAGGCGGATTGGGAGCAGGTCATCGAGTTGGCCGGGGACGGCATCGCGCGCCGCAGCAAGGACCTGATGCTGGTCGCCTGGCTGGCCGAGGGCCTGGCCCGGCGCCATGGCTTCGCCGGCATGCAGCACGGCCTGGCGCTGGCCACGCGGTTGCTGGAGGAGTATTGGGACAATCTTTTCCCTGAACTGGAAGAAGGTATCGAGCAGCGCGCCATGCGCCTGGGTTGGCTCGACAGCACACTGGCCGAGGTGGCCAGCCAACTGCCGCTGACCCAGGGCCAGGAATACAGCCTGCTGAGCTACGAAGAGTCGCGGCAGGTGGAGAACCTGGCCCGACAGAACGCCGATGCCGCCAGCGCCGCGCTGGACGACGGCAAGATCAATGCGGAAATCTTCCAGCGCTCCGTGGTGCTGACCGACACCACGCACCTGCAGGCCCAGCATGCCCAGGTCAGCGCCTGCCTCGTCGCCTTGCAGGGGCTCGGCGCCAGGGCCGACAGCCTGTTCGGCCGGGAAGCGCCTTCCTTCCGCAACCTCGACGACGTGCTGCACCGCTGCCAGCAACTGCTGGAGCGCCTGCTCAAGGAGCGCAACGTGGACATCAGCGCCAATTCCGCCCCGCAGGCCGAACCCGAAGCCGCGCCGGCCAACCGGCCCGCGCCCGCCGAGGCGCCGGCTTCCACCGTCCCGGCCATCAACGGCATGCCGCGCAGCCGCGAGGAGGCCCTGGCGCTGCTGGGCAACGTCGCCCAGTACTTCCGCCAGCACGAGCCGCACAGTCCGATCCCCTACCTGGTGGAGCGTGCCATCAAGTGGGGCGGCATGCCCCTGGATGCCTGGTTGCGCGACGTGATCAAGGATGGCGGCGTGATCGACAGCATCCGCGACACCCTGGGTACCCAGGAGTCCTGAATCCCGACACCGCACGGCCGGGCTGGAGGGAGTCCTCGACCGTCCGTCCGCCGGGGTGGCCGGCGCAATGCCGGCACTGCGGGGCCCGCGCCTGCTCCTATGCGCAGCCCGCCCCCCACCGGTCGCGAACGGTTCGCTTCTCTTGTAAGATCAACAGTTTGGATTGGCAGGGCGCGGCCCAGGTTGCCAATCGCAAGTCAGTTGAGATTCACTGCCTGGCGGATCGCAGAGGGAGCTGAATCCTGATTCCGCCTGCCACCCCGGTCGTTTGCCGCCGAAGTGCCCTGCCACTGCGGCGCGGGCCGGTGGCGCGTGCATCCCGAGCATAGTCCGAGCCCGCCGTGGCGAACCCGGTTGCGGGCGCGGCGTGCGTTTTCCCGGCGCAGAACCCGGACAGATACAGCGGTATTGAAAAAGGCCAAGTCATGAGCGACATCCGTAATCCCAAGCACCAGGCCCTGGTCGCCAAGCTGCGCGAGATCTTCCAGATCGACCGCCCGGAGCTGGACTTCGGCGTCTACCGCATCCTCAATGCCCGCGCCGGCGAGATCAACGACTACCTGGAGCGGCGCCTGCCGCGCAAGATCCAGGAGCACCTGGCGGGGAGCGATGGCGCCGAGCACGAGAACGCCGTCTTCAGCCACCTGCTGACCTTCTTCAGCCGTTACTACAACAACGGCGACTTCGTCAGCCAGCGCCGCTACAAGGGGGACACCTACGCCATCCCCTACGCCGGCGAGGAAGTCATGCTGCACTGGGCCAACAAGGACCAGTACTACACCAAGAGCGGCGAGAACTTCGCCAACTACAGCTTCCGCCTGGAAGACGGCCGCGCCGTGCACTTCCGCCTGGTGGCCGCCGACACCGCCAAGGACAACCGCAAGGACAACGACAAGGAACGCCGCTTCGCGCTGATCGAGCCGATGACGCTGAGCCGCACCGACGAGCACGGCCACGAATACGACGAAGCGCTGCTGCCCATCGAGGAGGGCGACGGCGCCGACGGCCAGCCGCTGCTGACGCTGCGCTTCGAATACCGCCCGGTGGCCAAGGGCACCAGGCAGGAGACGCTGATCGGCAAGGCCGTCGAGACCGTGCTGGGCGACGCGGCGGTCAAGGCGCGCTGGGCCGAGCTGGCCAGGCGCGAGCCGACCGAGAAGAACCCGCAGCGCACGCTGCTGGAGAAGACCCTCAGCGACTACGCCAGCAAGAACACCGCCGACTACTTCATCCACAAGGACCTCGGGCGTTTCCTGCGCGGCGAGCTGGACTTCTACATCAAGAACGAAGTCCTGCACCTGGACGACCTGCAGAACGCCACGGCCATCGCCGATATCGACAAGAGCCTGCGCATGACGCAGTGCCTGCGGGCCATCGCCCGGGAGCTGATCGACTTCCTGGCGCAACTGGAGGAGTTCCAGAAGAAGCTCTGGCTGAAGAAGAAGTTCGTGGTCTCCAGCCATTACTGCATCACCCTGGACCGGGTGCCGGAAGCGCTGTACCCGGCCATCGTCGGCAACTCCCGGCAGTGGGAGCAGTGGCGCCAGCTGGGGCTCTGGACGGGCGCGGCGAACGGCACCGAGCAGGACCTGCGCAACGCCCCCTTCCGGATGCTCGACACCAGCCTCTACGACGCCGCCTTCAAGGCGCGGTTGCTGGCCTCCATTGCCGACCTGGACGGCAGCGTCAACGGCACCTTCGTCCACAGCGACAACTTCCAGGCCCTGAGCTTCCTGCAGGAGCGCTACCGCGAGCAGGTCAAGTACATCTATATAGACCCGCCCTACAACACCAACTCCACGCCCATCCTCTACAAGAACGAGTACAAGCACTCGTCCTGGATGAGCCTGATGCAGGACCGCCTGATCAAGGGTATGAGCCTGCTGCGCTTCGACGGCGTGAAGACGGTGGCGATCGACGACTCCGAGATGGTCAACCTGTCCAAGGTGATGGAGCAGGTGGCGCCGGAGCACACGCTGTCGCGGGTCACCGTGGTGCACAACCCCAAGGGCTCGATCACCCGCAACTTCAACCGTACCCACGAGTACGCGCTGTTCCTCACCCGCGACGGGTTGTCGAGCATCGCCAGGACCCTGGAAGAGAACGGCACCCCGCGCAAGATGCGGCGCTGGGGCGAGAATTCCCGGCGCATCGACCGGCGGCCGTCGTTCTACCCGATCTACGTGCTGGACGGCCGCGTGGTCGACGTCGGCACGGTGCCGGACGACGATTTCCACCCGGCCGGCAGGAACGTCCTGCTGGCCGATGGGCGCATCGAGGTGTGGCCGATCGACCAGGACGGCGTCGAGCGGCGCTGGAACTTCGGCCTCGACTCCATCCGCCAGAACCTGGAGCGCGTCGCGGCGCTCAAGGTCGGCGACGACTGGGACCTGTTCGTCACCCATGAACAGACCGTGCCCAAGACCGTCTGGAGCGGCGGCGAGTTCGACGCCGGCAAGTACGGCAACAGCCTGCTCATCGACATGCTCGGCGAGAAACGCTTCGACTTCCCGAAGTCGATCCACCTGGTGAAGAAGTGCATCTCCCTGGCGGTCCAGGCCGACGAGCAGGCCCTGGTGCTCGACTACTTCGGCGGCAGCGGCACCACCGCCCATGCGGTGATCGAGCTGCGGCGCGAGGCCCAGGCCGCCGGCCTGGAGCCCAAGCTCGGCTTCATCCTGGTGGAGCAGGGCGAGTACTTCGAAACCGTGACCAAGCCGCGGGCGATCAAGGCCATCTACTCCGCGCAATGGAAGGATGGCGAGCCCACGGCGCCGCAGACCGGCCTGTCCGGCTGCTTCAAGGTGCTCAAGCTGGAGAGCTACGAGGACGCCCTGAACAACATCCAGCTGGCCCGGCCGCCGGCGGTGGGCGACCTGTTCGGCTTCCTCCCGGACCACGCGCGGGACGACTACCTGCTGCGCTACATGCTGAACGTGGAGAGCCGCGCCTCGTTGCTGTCGATCGGCGATTTCCGCAAGCCGTTCGACTACGCCATGGACATCGCGGTGGACTCCGCCGGCGCCTTCGAGCGGCGCCCGGTGGACCTGGTCGAGACCTTCAACTACCTCCTCGGCCTGCGCGTCGGCCAGGTGGATGCGCAGCTGGAGCGGGGCTTCGTCAAGGTCACCGGCACGCTGCCGGGCGGGGAAAGCTGCCTGGTGCTCTGGCGTGACTGCGAGGTCCTCGACTACGAGGGCATCAGCCGGCTCTGCGAGGAGCTGGCGATCGACCCGGCGAACAGCCGCTTCGACGTCATCTACCTCAACGGCGACCACAACATTCCCTCGGTGCTCACCCAGACCGCGGCGCAGGGCGGCGCCACCCGCGAGCTCAAGCTGCGCCAGATCGAGCCGGAATTCCTCGAACGCATGTTCGCCGTGGAGGCGCTCTGATGGCGCGAGCACCACGGGGCGCGGCCGGCAAGCGCAGCTTCCACCAGGAACTGGTGCTCAACCGCTGGATGCTGGGCTTCTTCAAGGGCGGCAGCCTGGGGGCGCTGAAGCTGCGCCTGGGCGACGACCGCCACGAAGGCATCGACGACGATGGCCAGACGCTGTTCTTCCACGAGCTCGCTGGCAACCTCTTCGAGCCGCAGCGCATCGGCGAGGCGGAGCTGCGCCGCTACGACCTGAACATCGTCGCGCACTGGCAGCGCATCACCGCCCAGCGCAACAAGCGCGAAGGCCACGAACTGCAGATGAAGTACTTCCAGTACCTGTCGCTGCTGTTCAGCGAGATCTACCTGGACTGGTACTTCAACCGCCGCGAAGCGCTGCTCGATGGCCTGAACGAAACCCTGGCGGCCTACCGCGGGGAGGCCGGCGCCGACCCGTTCCGCGACTTCGACGCCGACGACCTGAACAAGATCGCCTTCTGGAACGCCACCGGCAGCGGCAAGACGCTGCTGCTGCACGTCAACATCCTGCAGTACCTGCACTACTTCCAGGCCGGCAATGGCGAGCGCTACCCGAGCAAGGTCATCCTGCTGACACCTAACGAGGGCCTGTCGCGCCAGCACCTGGAAGAGCTGCACCTGTCCGGCTTCGGCTTCGCCCAGTTCTTCAACAAGAGCCAGACGCCGCCGCGCGGCACCATCGAGATCATCGACATCAACAAGCTCGGCGACGAGATGGGCGACAAGACCGTGGCGGTGGAAGCCTTCGAAGGCAACAACCTGGTGCTGGTGGACGAAGGCCACCGCGGCACCGGGACGGCCGCGGGGGCCTGGATGAGCCGGCGCGACGCCTTGGTGCGCGGTGGTTTCGCCTTCGAGTATTCGGCCACCTTCGGCCAGGCGGTGGCCAAGGGGCTGACCGTCAACGCGGCTGAGGAAGAGCTGAAGAAGAAGCGCGCGAAGATGCTGTTCCAGACCGCCAGCCTGAAGAAGCTGGACGAGGACCAGTTGGCGCAGTTGGCGCTGACCGCGGAAGAGCTGCGCCAGGCGCGCATCACCGCGACCCGCGAGGTCTATGCCAAGTGCATCCTCTTCGACTACTCGTACAAGTTCTTCTACGAGGATGGCTACGGCAAGGACTCGCTGATCCTCAACATGAACGGCGAGGCCTACGCCGAGGGCGACAACGCCTACAAGTATTTCGCCGCCTGCCTGCTGGCCTTCTATCAGCAGACCTGGCTGTGGAGCCGTCATCGCGAGCAGCTGCAGGACTTCAACATCGAGAAACCGCTCTGGGTGTTCGTCGGCAACAAGGTGGCGGACGAAGACTCCGACATTCTCGAGGTGGTGACCTTCCTCGCCGAGTTCCTCAACCGCGAGGCGCAGATCAAGGCCTGGCTGGCGGACCTGGTGAATGACAAGGCGCAGCTGCTGGACGCCAAGGGCAACAACATCTTCCAGGGGCGCTTCGCGCCGCTGCTGGGCTATGGCGACAGGATCGACGAACTGTACGCCGATATCCTCCAGCGGGTGTTCAACGCCCCGTCCCGCCAGCGCCTGAAGCTGGTCAACATCCGCAGCAGCAAGGGCGAACTGGCCCTGCGGGTGGGCGATGGCGAGCCCTTCGCGCTGATCAACATCGGCGACGACTCCGCCTTCTTCCGCCAGGCCGAGGCCTGCGCGGCCTTCGACAGCGAGGCGGACGACTTCACTGGCGCGCTCTTCGGCACCCTGAACCATAAGGACAGCCGGCTGAACGTGCTGATCGGCTCGCGCAAGTTCACCGAGGGCTGGAGCAGCTGGCGGGTTTCCACCATGGGCCTGCTCAACATGGGGCAGGGCGAGGGTTCGCAGATCATCCAGCTGTTCGGCCGCGGCGTGCGGCTGAAGGGCGAGGGTTTCTCGCTCAAGCGCACCAGCCCCCAGGAACGCCCCAAGGGCCTGCACCTGGACAAGCTGGAAACCCTGAACATCTTCGGCGTACGCGCCAACTACATTGCGGCCTTCAAGGACTACCTGAAGGAAGAGGGGATCACCCCCAGCGACGAACTGATCGAGCTGGAGCTCCCTACCCGGGCGAACCTGCCGCAGGGCAAGCTGAGGACCCTGGCGCTCAAGGACGGCTACAAGGACAACCAGCAGAAGGGCTTCAAGCGCACCCACTTCCCCTGGCTGTACGAAGTGCCCGCGGCGTTCGCCGGCAAGGTCAAGCTGCCCCATGTGACGCTGGACCTGTATCCGCGCATCGAGGCGCTGAGCACCACGAAGGCGGCGGGCTCCGTGGCGCAGGCGCGCAACCGCGCCAAGCTCAACCCGGCGCTGTTCGGCCTGTTCGACTGGGACCGCATCTATGTCGAACTGCAGGACTGCAAGCTGCAGCGGGGCTGGAGCAACCTGCGCCTGGACCGGCAGAAGCTGATGGACTTCTGCCAGGGGCCGGCCGACTGGTACACGCTGCTGATCCCGGCCAGCGAGCTGGCGATCACCGGCTATGCCGACGTCCGCAAGCAGGAAGACATACTGGTCCGCCTGCTGGTCGACTACACCGAGCGCTTCTACAAGGCGCTGAAGAGCGGCTACGAAGGCCAGTTCTACGACGTGGTCCAGCTGGATGCGGGGCACGGCTCGATGCTCAAGGGCTACCGCTTCGAGATCGAGGGCAGCGAGCAGGGCCTGGAGTATTTCCGCAAGCTGGAGGAGCTGAAGGCGCTGGTGGCGGAAGGGCGGATCGACCAGGCCGGCCAATGGAGCGCGCCGCACATGGTGGCCATCAGCTTCGATCGTCACCTGTACTACCCGCTGCTGTCGCTGGACGACAAGGACGCCGTGCCCTTCAAGCTGCGCCCGCTGGCGTTCGACGCGCCCAGCGAGTGGGATTTCGTCAGGGACCTGGAGGCTTTCCACGGCTCGCCCGCCGGCAGGCAGGCCATCGGCTCGCGCAGCCTATACCTGCTGCGCAACGCCGCCACCCAGGACAAGGGCCTGGGCTTCGCCACCGCGGGCAACTTCTATCCCGATTTCCTGCTCTGGCTGGTGGACGAGGCGACGGGGCAGCAGTGGCTGACCTTCGTGGACCCCAAGGGCCTGCGCAACCTGGACCTCGGGCACCCGAAGCTGGGGCTGTACAAGGAGGTCAAGACGATCCAGGCCACGTTGGCCAAGCCGGGCGAGCAGGCGCTGGTGCTCAACGCCTTCGTGCTGTCGCCGACGCCCTATACGGAGCTGCTGAACGTCGCGGAGCATTGCTCGAAAACGGAACTGGAGGAGCGCCACATCCTCTTCATGGAGGACGGCGCCGGCGGCTATCTGGAGAAGATGTTCGCGAGGATAGGGTAGGGCGCTGCCGGCTGTAGCCGGGGGCTACAGCCAGTGGGCGGGAACTTCGATCTCGTAGTTCTTGGCCACGATGGCCAAGGTCCGGGCGATTTCCGCGTGGCGCGCCTGCTGTGCGCCATCCCAGCTTTCCCGGTTGGCCAGCAGGCTCTTGAGTTCCTCCAGGTTGTACATGCCCAGGCGGAGGAAGTTGCCCCAGGTTGGGGCGCCGAAGAGATTGTAGATGGTGGTGGTGTCGTCGCGCTCGCTGGCCAGGCGCTTGGGGCCGGTCAGCTTCTCGGCGGCGGCTTCCGCCTCGTCGCGGTCTTCGTAGGTATTGAGCAGCTTGATCATGAAGAACGTGCGATCTCTTCGTGTAGCATGACTGAGGGGCGTCGATTGTAGGGAGTAGATGTGCGCATGTCGAATCCATGGAAGGCCTGCAACCTGTACCAGAACCTGCTGGAGTCGTTGCCGCCGGGGCTGGTCGCCCGCGTCCCGGCGGGGCACTCCAGGCTGCTCGCCTGGCAGCGGGAGTCACGCCACTACTACCAGACGATGTATCTCGATGAGGCGCAGGGCGCGCCTTCGCTGAAAAGACCCGGCGACGCGGTTTGCCGGGAATGCGAGAAGTTCCATCTCTCCACGCTCAAGCACATAGACAAGAACCCGGACATCAACCTGGGCAATGAACTGGAGGCGGTGTTCGAGGCCTACTTCCAGCAAGTCCTGGATACCCTCGTTCCGGGGCTCGTGATCGAACGGGCCGATCAACAGGAATTGCACATGCCGGATTTCCAGGTACGGCATGTGCAGACCGGCGAAGTTCTGCTGCTGATGGAGTTCAAGGTCATCTTCCGGCCCTTCCTGCGGATCTCACAGAAGGTCAATCCGGCCTACGAGTGTTATTCCCACTCGATGACGCTGGACGTCGCCGGCAAGTTGAACGCCCAGCGCGAGCTCGTGGTCAACGGCCCGGGCGCGCACAAGTGCGCCTACGTCTATTGGTACGACCTGCCTTGCGTGAAGGGCGTGTTCTGGATGTCGGCGCAAGACGTGTACCGGCACCAGGACGAGCAGGTTGCCTATAAGAGGAAGGTGGTCAGCGGCGACATGGGCTCGGCAGGGCAGGTGAGGGGCGCGGTCAGGAAGCTGTACCTGCCGCTCTATCAGATGAACGACTTCGACTCGCTGGTCTCGCTGCTGCAGGAAAGAGTGCCGCTGAAATAAAAGTTTCAAAAAGTCGTTGACGGGGGTTTTTAACTCCCTATAATGCGCACCACTCCCAGCGACGAAGCGCTGAAAGAGCTTGAAAATCAAGCACTTAAGCAGGTTCGAAGTTGGGGTGGTGATCAGGCCGGTGATTCACTCGCCGCCTTTGGGTTCGACAGCTGCTCCGGCAGCGAGCCAAAAGGAAGATCGCCGAGGTGCTTGACAGCGAGTTTGATCGCTGTAGAATGCGCCTCCCGCTGACGAGAAGCTCCGGCCGATCGAAAGCGCAAGCGGTTGAGTAGGAACGAAAAATTCTGAAAATAACGCTTGACGAAATAAGAGGTTGGCGTAGAATGCGCGGCCTCGGTTGAGACGAAAGAATCAACCAACTGCTCTTTAACAA